>JAAFHN010000026.1 GCA_013298415.1 Comamonadaceae bacterium | reverse complement strand
CCTCCGTTGTTTCGCAGCTTTGCTTCGCTCGCTGCGCTGAACAACCGAGAAGCAAGCTTGGTGGTGCTCCACGGCTGCTCCTCCCAGCGAGCGCAGGGATGCTGCGAGCAAAACGAGGGCCCCTATCAACGCCCCGAGAAGCGCAGATTTGGGCGGATCAGGGCGTCGCACTGTTTGAGAGAGCGCAGCGAACGAGTTTGCGACGACCCCGCCCAAATCGAGCATCGCAGGAAAAGGCGTTGATCGGGGCGGCGTTTTTTGGCTACTTTTTGTCGCCGGACAAAAAGTAGATCGCCCGTCGGGGCGAGACCCGACACCAAACCAAGCTTCCGGAGGAAAAAAAATGCCAGCCCCGCCAGGGCATTGCCAGCCCAAGAGCAAACTTCGGCGAGGAAAGACCCACCAAAAACCAGGCTATCGAGCTCCAAACAGAGGCGATGCCATCGCCACAGGCAACACATCCAACTCCACATCGGCCACCGTGTAGTGAGCCTTGCCCTGATCGATCCTCAGCCACGCCCGCGTATCCGCACCTTTGCGAAACACGAACTCAAACCCGCTGCTTGCATCTGCTTTAGCGCGCCGCGTACCGGGTTCTGCAAACGCCAAACCTCGCACTTCAGTTTGGCGGTTGTCGACAAAGTTCACGAGCAGCTTGGGCAGCACGCTGTCGCCCAGCACATCTGGGTAAAACTTGCGTTCCCTGAACTCGGGTTTGTAGTCGGTTGCGTGGGGCAAGAGCATGCGGCCAGCTTGCTTGAAGGCGCTGGGGGTGATGGCTGCGGAGCGCAGGTCCACCGTGTCGTTTTTGTCGAGGAGGCCTAAGCGCACGCCTTTGGCGCGGTAGGGCGCAAGCGGCAGGCTTGCGTCTTCTTGGCGCAGATCCACGATCAGCACGCCGGATGCACCGAGCACGGTGCCTGTGCCTTTGCTCAAGTCCACGCGCAGGGCGGTGTTTTCGTCCACACCGTAGCCGAACGGAATTTTGAGCTGGCGCATCAGCGGCAGCATGCGCGCAAAGCGGCCACGGGCCAGCAAGTGCTGATCCACAAACACGCCGGGGCCGATGAAGCCCAAGCCCTTGGCGTGGTCGCGGCCAGCTTTCATGCCGTGGTTGAGCAAATCCAGCACTTCGCCAGGCTCATAGAACATCCACTCGCTCATGATGGCCGCGCCGGCACTCGTACCTGCGATCACGCCGCCCTTGGCGAGAACCGCATGGCAGGCTTTCAGTAAAGGTGTGGCTGAGCCATCGGGTGCAAGCAATGTGTCGGTGATGTTGCCTTGGTCGCCGCCTGTGAAAAAGATGCCGCCTGCGGCTGCCACCTGGGCTGCGAGCTCGGGGTTTTGGGCTGCCTCGCGGTGTTTGCCGCCCGGCCAGCGCGGCGCAGCGGGCACGATGAAGCCTTTTGCGCCGTATCGCGCGAGCGTCTCCACGATGCGCAGGCCCGAGCTTTGCGGGTTGGCTGCGGCTTGCGGCATCACCGCAATCACCGCACCCGGCCCACCAGCATCGGCCACGATGGCCTGCCAGATGTCGGCAGTTTCGGGGTGAACTGCGCCGCCTTGGATGATGAGGCTGCCCTTGGATGAGGTCGGTTGCGTCATGGTGTTTGCAAGCGCTTGGGTGTCGGTCAGCGCGGCCGTGAACGCCGCAGCAGCGAGCGCGCCTTGGTTGAAGTGTCGTCTGTTCATGGCCAAACCAATGCAGAATTTCTCGTTCAAATCGTCCATGCCGTCGTTGCAAAGCTTCGCCGTGCTGAGGCACAGTCTTCAGCTCTGCGCCTGGGGCTGATCGAGTTGAACGTGGAATCAAAAAAAGGGGTGGCTTGCGCCACCCCAAACGATAGCGGGAGGATCGCCCCCGCAGACTTCCTTCCCTGGAGAGTCATCCGGTCAGAACTTGTAGGAGCCCTTCAGGTAGAACGAGCGGCCGCGCACGTCGGTGTAGGTGGGGTCGTAGCTGGCCAAGAAGTAGTAGGCTTGGTTGGAGAACGGGGGCTGTGTGTTGAGCACGTTCAAGATGCCGCCGCGCACAGTGAGCTGTTTGTTCACGTTCCACGAGCCCGTCAAATCCCACAGCGAATAGGCCTTCACTTCGTTTTTGGGCAGAAGCGAGTTCGATACCGGGTCATAGGTGGTGTTTTGATCGGTGTAGCCTGAGAGGTGCGTGTTCACAAGCGTGAGGCCGAACTGTTGGTAGTCCCAGTTGAGGCTTGCGCGATGGCGCCAGCGTTGCACCACTTGGTCGTTCAAAAACACGCCCACGTTGCTTACGAACGCAGTGGTCTTGCCGAATTGGCGGTCGTACTTGTTCACGTAGGTGGCGCTGAAGTTGCCGGAGAAACGGCCTGCTGGCGTTGCGGCTGCGCGCCAGTTCACGCCCAAGTCCACGCCGTCGGTGTTGAGCGCGCCTTGGTTTTCTTTGCGCAAGATCATGTCGGTGATGAAGCCGCCAGAGTCGCGCAGGATGAGTGAGCCGTTGTAAATCTGCGGGTTGTTGATGATCGATTGCTCGCCCACTGTGCTGATCACGTCGGTCTTCTTGATGTTCCAGTAGTCCACGCTCAGGTTGACGGCGTTGCTGGCTTCCACCACCATGCCGAGCGAGAACTGCTTGGATTTCTCGGGCTGCAAGTTGGGGTTGCTGCGGCGCTGCACAGGCCACTGGTCGGTACAGCCATCGATGCTGCCACCGGATGCCACGCACTGCGGATCGGTGAGGAAGCTGGATGCCACGCCGAAGGTGGTGGGGCCATTCAAATCATGCAGCGATGGCGCACGGAAACCTGTGCCTGCGGACGCGCGAACCATCAATGTTTTGCTCGGCTGCCAGCGGATGCCCACTTTGGGGTTGGTGGTGCTGCCCACTTGGCTGTAGTTGTCGTGGCGCAGCGCGAACTGAGCCTCAAGCTCTTTGGTGAATGGCGCATTGATTTCGGCAAACACCGATTTCACGTTGCGCGATTGGCTGGTGGAAACCAGCTTGGGAGAAGTGCCTGAGCTGTCGCGGTCGCCCACGATGTTGTTGCTGACCAATAGCGCTGAAGGGTCGAAAGCGGTTTTCTCGTTGCGAGCTTCGGCACCAAGTGCCAGCATCAAGTCGCCGCCTGCGAGCTTGCCAAGCGCAGACGAGGCCTTGAAGTCGATGGCGTCGGTCGTGCCTTTGGATTTGCGGGCTTCGTCGTTCACGCGGATGTCGTTGAGCAGGGCTTGACCGGCTGCTGAAGATGGGCCAAATGCGTTGATGGTGCCGTTGCGCACGCCTGCATCAAAGCGGTCAAAAAGCACGTAGCCATTGATGTACTTGTCAGTCACTTTGTTTTCGCTGCGGGCGTAGGCCACGTCGTAGTCCCAATCGGCGATCACGCCTTTGGTGCCGAGCACCAGGCGCGTGCCCAGGCTTTCCACCTCATTCGTGCGATTGCCTGCCTCTTTCAGGCGAAAGCGAATGCCGCTCACGGTGGTGCTGGCACTCAACGCGTTGCGATAGGCGGTAGGCAGCACGCTCACGGGTAGGTTGCGGATGCGTTGCGTGGCAGGGCTCAGCACGTACTTGCTGTTGGCACCAGCTTGCGTGTATTCGGCGAAGGCTTCGTGGTCGGCATTGATCTTGTAAGTGCCGCGCAGCAAAAGGCTCATCTTTTGCGATTCGGGGTACAGCTCGGTGTCTTGCATGTAGTCGAAGCTGCAACCCACGGGGCCGCCTGGGCCTGCGGGCGCGTACACCGTGCCGTTGGGCGTGCAGCCAGGAGATGCAGGGTTCACGCGGTTGCGGGTGGTGCCTGCGGGGATCAAACCAGCCGCAATCAAGGCATTGCGCTGAGCCGTGGAAATGTCGATGTTGGCCGGGTAGGTGTTGCTGCTCATCAGCGCGGGCAAGTTGGTTGCCAGTGGGCGCTCTTGGATGAACTTGCGCTGGGTGCTCCGCAGGCTGTCCAGCTGCTGGAAGTCAAACACGCCGAAGATGTTGTAGCCATCTTTGGCGATGCTGCCCGTGCCAAAGCCGATGCTGGCGGTGCGTTTGCCTGCGCCGCTTTCTTGCGTGCCTTCAGCGCCCAGGCTCACCTGAGCGCCCTGGAAATCTTTGCGGGTGATGAAGTTGATCACGCCACCAATCGCGTCGGTGCCGTAGATGGCGGATGCGCCGTCTTTGAGCACCTCTACGCGCTCAATCGCACCGGCGGGGATGTTGTTCAAGTCCACGCCCACGTTGTCGCCCGGTGTAGCGAAGTTGGCCATGCGGCGGCCATTCAAAAGGATGAGGGTGTTCGACACACCGATGCCGCGCAGGTTTGCGCCATTGAAGCCACGCTGGCCGCTTGTGCCGTCGGTGATGCTGGCCCCGTCCACCAAGGCGGCGGTGTTGGCAGAGATTTGCTTCATCACTTCAGCCGCCGTGGTGGCGCCTGATTTTTCAATGTCTTCGCGCTTGATCGTATCAATCGGCAGCGCGGTCTCAGATGCCACGCGCTTGATGGACGAACCAGTGACTTCGATGCGCTCTTGTTTGGTAACTTCTGCCGTTTGCGCGAAAGCGCTGGTGCCAGCAGTTGCGGCGAGCGCGAGCCACAGGCCCCGCACGGCTTGGTGCGCCGGGGTGGCGCGGAAAGTGAAAGCTTGGTTTTTCATGAAGACCTCCAGGGGTGGGTTGAACTGAATGGGAAGGGAAAGGGTGGAACTGAGCTGAGAAAGAAAAGAACACGCACGCTTATGGTTCGCTGGCGCTTTTTTGCAAGAAGCGTTGCAAAAAACGTGTCGATGAAAATTTGTTGCCATTTTTTGACGTGCCCAGTGAACGATTGGGTTGATGGCTCATGGCTGACTACTTGAGGCTGTTGGCCAAAAAGCCACGCAAGCGCTCGCTTTGTGGGCGCGTGAGCACCTCAGCGGGCGCGCCGCGCTCCTCGATTTGGCCTTGCGCCAAAAACACGACTTCGCTGGCCACCTCGCGGGCAAAACCCATCTCGTGGGTCACCACGATCATGGTGCGGCCTTCTTCAGCCACCGCCCGCATCACGCGCAGCACTTCGCCCACAAGCTCTGGGTCAAGCGCAGAGGTGGGCTCGTCAAACAGCATCACATCCGGCTCCATCGCAAGCGCGCGAGCAATTGCAACCCGCTGCTGCTCGCCGCCGGAGAGATGCGCTGGATACGCCGTTTTGCGGTGCGATACGCCCACTTTGTTCAGGTAGTGCTCTGCCCGCTCTTGGGCTTCGCTTGCACTCAGTTTGAGCACTTGCGTGAGCGGCTCCAACACATTGGCCTCGGCTGTCATGTGCGCCCAGAGGTTGAAGTGTTGAAACACCATCGCCATGCGGCTGCGAAACTGGCGCAGTTGTGCGGGATCGGTGGCGCGTAAATCGCCGTCTTTGCCGGGCGCGAGTGCGAGCGTCTCACCCCTCAATTGGATGCTGCCCGCGCTTGGGTTCTCAAGCAGGTTCAAGCAGCGCAAAAAGGTGCTTTTGCCCGAGCCCGATGAGCCAATCAGCGCGATCACATCGCCTGCGTTGGCAGTGATGTCGATGCCTTGCAGCACTTCGCGGCTGCCAAAGCGTTTTTTGATGCCGGTTGCGGCGAGCAGTGAGGATGTCATGGTGTTGCTCCTCAAGGGCTCAACAGCACGCCGCTGCGAAAGGCTTCGCTGCCGGCCACCTTGGCGACTCGGCGGCCAGCGAGGATCGTGCGCTGGGCCACACGGGCGTAGAGCACGCCAGGGCGGCTTGCGCACACATCGCGCTGCTCGCCGGTGGCGGGGTTCAAGATGCGGGCCACGCGCTCACCTGCTTGAATTTGCGCGCCGGGGTTGCGCTCGAACACGATCACACCAGAAATCGGGGCCAAGAGCGGCTCCACGCCTGCGAGCGGCGTGGCGGCAGGAGCTGCGGTGATGGCTGCGGCTGGCTGCGCGGCAATGCTTCCACGCAGGGCCAAAAACGCGATCAGCGCCTTTGCATCTTGTTCAGCCAAGTCATCGCGCACGTCGGCTTCGCCGCGCAACTCAACCGTGACAGACAAGCAACCCGGCGCGAAGGGCACATGGGGCAGCGCGCGGGCTGCTTCCCACCAGGGGCGGGCGAGGGCTTCGTCGAAGGGGTTGTCGCCCGACACATCGGCGATCAGCACAGCCTGTGCGCCCAAGAGCGATGCAAGTGGCGCACAGTCTGAGACCATGCTCGTGCTCGTGTACAGGTGCATCACCGATTCGCCGTCGCAGTGGAGATCGAGCACGGTGTCGTTTGGCAGTGCAAGTTGCAGCAAGAGCTTGCGCAATGCATCGGTTTCGCTCTCAGGCTGCAAGTCTTTGCAAGCTTGCAAGAGAGCGGCGCGCAGGGCCGCGTTGTTAGCACTTGCATCCGCGCTCCACGCATGCCCTTGTAACCTCTCCAAGGCCTTGGGCGTGAGATCGGCAAACGAGCGGTTGAAGTTCAAGCCGTCAGCCAGCGCAAAGCGGCCAAACTGCTGGCCCTGGATGAACTGGCCCAGCCCAATCGGATTGGCCATCGGTACGACCGTGATTTCGCCGCGCAATTGGCCTTGTGCTTCGAGCGCTTGCAGCTCGCGCATCAGCACTTGCAGCACCAACATGCCAGGCGCTTCATCGGCATGCAAGCCTGCCTGCAAATAGGCTTTTGGCCCGGCCAAGCCGACGCCGAATCGGTGGGCGCTGAACTGGTGCGTGCGGCCTGGGGAGCCGCAGGCAAGTGTGAAGGTTTCTGAAATCATTTGGGTTGGGGAACGGCTGCGCTGGAGGATTGCGTGCGCAGGTGCTTGAGCCAATGCCGCTCAGCGAGCTTGAAGAGGCCCACGAGTGCGAAGGTCAGTACGAAATAGAAAACGGCCACCGTGCCGAAAGACTCCACGATGACCAAGTGATTGGCATACACATCGCGCGCCACGCGGGTGAGGTCAACGAGCGTCACGGCGCTTGCAATCGCGGTGGCGTGCATGATGCCAATCACCTCGTTGCTGTACTGCGGCAATGCACGGCGCAAGGCGCTGGGCAAGAGTATCCGGCAGTAAATTTGCCACTCGGACAGGCCCACGCTGCGCGCAGCTTCCAGCTCGCCAGAGGGCGTGGCTTTGAGCGCGCCAGCAAAAATTTCCGTGGTGTACGCGGTGGTGTTGATCACAAACGCCAACCAGGCGCAGAACCACGCGCTTTTGAAAAGCACCCAAGCGGCGGAGTGGCGGATGAAATCGATCTGCGCAAAGCCGTAGTAAATGATGAAGAGCTGCACCAGCAAAGGCGTGCCGCGAATCACAAAGGTGTAAGCCGCCACCGGGCCGCTGAGCCAAGGCTTGGGGCTCACCCGCGCAATGGAGAGCGCCAGCGCCAGCACAAAGCCCGCAGCAAGCGCCGCCACCATGAGCATCAGCGTGGTTTGCATGCCCTTGAAAAACTCGGGCAGCGAGCTGGCAATGAGTGGCAGATCCAGCATGTTCAGCTCAACTCCGCTTTTCGCACGCCAACCGAGTAGCGCTTTTCAAGCCAGCGCAGCGCAAGAATCGAGATGCCCGTGAGCGCCAAATAGATGAGCGCAATCAGCACGTAAAACGTGAGTGGCTCGCGGGTCGCGGCTGACGCAAGACCTGCCCGCGAAACCATGTCGTCCAGCCCGATGATGGACACGAGCGCAGTGGCTTTGATCATTACCAGCCAGTTGTTGGAAAAGCCAGGAATTGCGTGGCGCACCATTTGCGGCAGGGTCACGCGCGTGAGCACCTGCCAGCCGCTCATGCCCACCGACTGCGCTGCTTCCATCTGCCCGCGCGGCACAGCAAGGATCGCGCCGCGAAAGGTTTCGGTGAGGTAGGCCCCAAACACAAAGCCAATGGTCAGCACGCCCGCTGCGAAGGCGGGCACTTCGATGTAATCCCAGCCGAGCTTTTGCCCCGCCGAGTTCAGCACCATTTGGCCGCCGTAGAAGATCATCAACATGAGCAAAAGCTCTGGCACGCCGCGAATCAAGGTGGTGTACGTGCCGACCACGCCCCGCGCAATGCGCGAGTGGGAGAGCTTGGCCACAGCGCCCGCCAAGCCCAGCACGCAGGCGACCGCGAGCGAGCACACCGCCAGCTGCAAACTCAATTGCATGCCGCCGAGAATCGCAGGGCCGTATCCGTGGAGCATGTTGCTGGGGGCTAGGGGTTGGGGGCTGTGGACTTGAGGGGGTCAACGCGCGCGGTTGGGGGATACGTCGAAATCAAAGTATTTGGCGGCTAGCTTTTTGTATGTGCCGTTGGCTTGAATTTCTTTGAGCGCGGTGTTGAGACGCGTACGCAGCGCGTCGTCGCCCTTACGAACTGCAATGCCCACACCGCCTGTGCCGCCACCCACTTCGATCATCGGGCCCACTTGTGCGTAGCCCTTGCCTTGATCGCGCTTCAAAAACGCTTCGCCAGACACGATGGAGGAGCCGAAGCCCACATCGCCACGGCCTGCTTGCAGCTCCAAATACACGTCGGTTTCCTTGGTGACCAAGAGGACTTCGCTGTCTTTGTAGTTGTCGGCCACATGCTTGGCGCGGGGGCTGTTGCGCAGCACGATGATCTTTTTGCCCTTCAGGCTGGCTGCGCTGTGGTCTTTGAAGGCCCCTGCTTTGGCCACGAAGCGCGAAGGTACGTCGTAGTAAGGGTCGCTGAAGTCCACTACCTTTTTGCGCTCTTCGCTGATCGTCATCGAGGCCACGATGGCATCAAACTTGCGCACGGTGAGCGCGGGGATCATGCCGTCCCACTCTTGCTTGACGAGTGTGCATTGGGCCTTGAGCTGGGCGCAGAGTGCGTTGGCGATGTCGATGTCAAAGCCGCCCAGATCACCGTTTGGAGCAATTTGCGAAAAGGGAGGGTAGTTGCCTTCCACGCCGATGCGAATCTTCAAAGGCTCTTGGGCAAAGCTGGCGGTGCTTGCGGCCAAAGCCAAGGCTGCGAACACCGATGCGAGACTGCGGCGGTTGAACTGAGAGAACGGCATGCGGTGCGCTCCAAAAAAGGGTGAATCCTTGGCAACGTGGGCTCAGGCCTTGCGTTGACTCCAGCAAGATTATGCAGCATCATTTTCACAAATGCAAATGATGAAAAAATACTTTCATTCGGATTTACACTGAGATCAAATCGGTGCGCAGGGCTGAGCTTGCGTGCACCACAATGGAGACGACATGAGCAAATCACCCGCCAGCACCCGCCCGCTCAAGGGCAAGCCCGCAAGCAAAAGCACTGCGCCGGCCGCTGCACCGTCTTGGAGCGGGCAGTTTTCAGAAGCCGGTTTTGCCAAGTCGCGCCTCGGGCAGCGTTTGCTCGCCTTGCAAGCCGATGCCACTGCGTCCAACCAAGCGATTGCAGACTTTTTGCTGCGCCACCCAGCGCTCGTGCCCGCACTCGGAATTGAGGAGATGGCATCGCGCGCCAATGTGTCGCCCGCCACGCTCTCGCGTTTTGCGCGCACGCTGGGCTACGGCGGCTACAGCGATCTGCGCGGGGCGGCGGCAGACACTTTCCAAGGCCTGATGCAGCCCGTGGAAAAGCTGCGCACGTCCATTGAGCAAGAAGCTGCCCGCAGCGCAGGCCAGGCGCGCGGTGCATCGGGCGACCTGAGCGACATGCCCACGCCTTGGCAGCGTTCGCTTGAGACCTCGCTTGCGCAAATCAGCGCCGCAGCCGCCACGCTGGAAGCCGACAACGCCCGCAAATGGGTGCAGCTGATCGGCCAAGCCAAAGAGGTTTACACGATGGGCTTTGGCCTATCGGCCCACCTGGCCGCAATGCTGGCCTTGCATTTGCAACCTTTTTGCAAACGCTGCACCAATGTGGTGGAGTTTGGCGGCACCGAAGTGGCCGCAGGCCGCCTGATGGACGTGGGCAAAGGCGATTTGCTGATCGTGATTTCGTTTCCACGCTATGCCAACGACGCGCTGCGCTTGGCCACAGGAGCAAAAGAAAAGGGAGCCACGGTGGTGGCCCTCACCGATTCCATGGCCTCGCCCTTTGCCAAGCTCGCCGAGCACACGCTGATCGCACCCGCCACGCATCCCGTGCTTTCCAGCTCCGACAGCGCAGCCGTGGCCCTGATCGAGGCCCTTGTGAGTGGCGTGATGCTCTCCAGCCGGGCGAATGTGCAGCAAGCCGAGAAGCTCACGGATGCCATCTCGACCTACTTGCACTCGGCTTGAGGTCTCCGGATAGGGCGTAGGGGCAGTTTGAACGCAGAGTTCGCAGAAGAAGCAGCCAAAAAGCAATCCAAAACTGCATTTTTGAGATGTTTTTCCCCCTCTGTCCAGGTCTTTTCAATGTTTACTGCTACTTAAAATATAGCATCCCATTGGATTGACTCTGCGCCCTTGGCTGTCCCTTTTCTGCCAACTTTGCGTTCAATTGGCTGTTGATTTCAAGCCACCAAGCTGAACAAATCTTTGGGGTCTGGGTTGCTGGGGAGGAGGTCGATGAACTGGCCGAGGTTGGAGGCGCTGGCGGCATTGTTCAAGTAGCGCAGGGCGGAGAAATCTTCCACCGCAAAGCCCACTGAGTCGAACACGGTAATGGCTTCAGCGCTTTTGCGGCCTGGGGCTTGGCCTTTGAGCACTTGCCACAGCTCGGTGACTTGGAAATCCGCAGGCATTTGCTGCAAATCACCTTCGATGCGGGTTTGCGGCTCGTATTCCACAAACACTTGCGCGGCTCGCAACACGCCTGCTGCCAGCTCGGTTTTGCCGGGGCAGTCTCCCCCCACGCCGTTGATGTGCATGCCAGGCTCCAGCATCTCGGCGCTGATGATGGTGGCGTTGGTTTTGTCGGCGGTCACAGTGGTCACGATGTCGGCTCCGCGCACGGCGATTTCGGTGCTCGCGCAGATGCTCGCTTTCAAGCCCATGCGGCGCAGGTGGGCGGCGAGCTTGTGGCTGGCGGCGGCATCCACGTCAAACAAGCGGAAGTCTTGGATGCCGAGCACGGCGGCAAACGCAGCGGCTTGAAACTCGCTTTGCGCGCCGTTGCCAATGATGGCCATCACCTTGCTCTCAGGCCGAGCGAGCGCGCGGGCTGCCATGGCAGACGTGGCGGCGGTGCGCAACGCAGTCGTGAGCGTCAGCTCCGACAGCAGCACCGGCAAACCAGTTGCCACTTCGGCGAGCACGCCAAAGGCCATCACGGTGGGCAAATCTTGCAGAGCGTTGCTCGGGTGGCCGTTGACGTACTTGAAGCTGTAGTGCGTGGCATCTGCCGTGGGCATCAGCTCAATCACGCCGATGTCGGAGTGCGCGGCCACGCGGGGGGTTTTGTCGAACTCGGCCCAGCGGCAGAAATCTCGCTCAATCGCGTTGGTCAGCTCGCGCAGCACCGCGTCAAGCCCGCGCTGGCGCACGAGGGCCGCCACGTCGCTGGGTGTGAGCATGCGCACTTGGCTGCGGGCGGGGGTGCTTTTGCGCAGCGGGATGGGGGCTGCCGCTTTGCGTTGAGTGAGCAGTTCTCTGCCATGCGCAAACGTGCTGCGGCGGCCGTGGCTGGATGCTTGGAGGTGGCTGAAATGGGTACTCATGGCTGTCTCTGAATGGGTTTTTGCTCGACTGCTTGGAGTGTTTGGCACAGCCATGCACAGCCGCAATCAGCAAAAATGCATTGAATTAGCCAGTTTTTTGGCAAAATGTCAGAAAGCCTTGCCGTAAAGACAAAATCATGGATGAAACCGACCAGCAACTCATCGGGCTTTTGCGAGCCAACGCACGCGAATCGGTGGCCACGCTTGCGCACCGCTTGAAGGTTTCGCGCGGCACGGTGAGCAACCGCATCCAAAAGCTCGAAGACGCTGGCGTGATCGTGGGCTACACCCTGCGCCTGCGCCCCGATGTGCAACAAGACCGCATCAGCGCCTGGATGAGCTTGACGGTGGAAGGCAACCAAACCCGAGCCGTGGTGGCCATGCTTCTAGGCGAGCCAACGATTGCGGCGGTGCACGACACGAATGGCCGCTGGGATTTGCTCGCCGAACTCCGAGCCGGCAACCTGCAAGAACTCTCCCAAGCCCTAGAACGCATCCGCCTCATCAAAGGCATCGCCAGCTCAGAGACCAGCATTCACCTGCAAACTTTCCGCATGGATGGGTGAAGGGTTAGGGGCAGTTTCACAGGAGATCAGGAGACAAGGAGGAAAACAAAAAACAGCAATTCTTTGACTCGATCCCCTGATTAGGACCGTGCCTCAGATAGAAACCCGTTCGCCCTGAGCTTGGTCGTTGGGCATGCCAGGGGCTTCGACAGGCTCAGCCCGAACGGAGGGGTCGATGCATCTGAGCCATGATCCCAATTGGGCTCGATCCAACCGCTGTCCAGGTGAAATTAAGGTTTGTTGCTATCAATTTAGTTTAGGCTGTTTCTTCCTGATCTCTTGATCTCCTGTGAAACTGCCCCCGGCGCCCTACCCCCTACGAAGCCCGCGCAATTTCGGCCCGCAGGCGTTTTCGGAAGGCGGGGTCGTCTACTGTGATGGTGTGCCTGGGGGTGTTGATTTGGGCGATGTCAGGGTGGCGTAGCTCTTGCTCGATCAGGGTTGGTAAGTCGCGCTTGGGCTTCCAGCGGCCTTGCAAATGCAGGGCGGCGAGTTTGCTTTGCAGCTCTGCGCCGGGCCAGATGCAGCCGAGCGGCTGAAAAAGGCCGATGAAGTAGAGCCTCTGCCAGTGCGCGGGCAGCATCTTCAAGTAGAGCGGCACGGGGCCTTGCTCAAAATCGATCAAGGATTTGGCCAAGAAGGGATGCGTGATTTGGTAGCCCGTGCAGGCGATGATGGTGTCGTAGCTTTGCGTGCTGCCGTCGGTGAACGCCACTTCCAGGCCGCCCTCTGCGCCTGTGAAGCTCGCAATGTCGGGGCGGGGTTTCACCTTGCCGTGGCGCGCGAAGTAGTACAGCTCGGAGTTGACCGTGGGGTGGGTTTCGCCAATTTGGTGGTCGGGCTTGGCAAATCCCGCCGCCTCGTTGGTGCCTTGGATTCGGTTGAGCAGCCAGGCAAAAAGCCGCGCTTGCAGTCGGCGCGGCAAAAGCCCGCCTGAGCCTGCGAGCTTGTCCACCGGTTGCCCGAGCAAAAATTTGGGCACCAGCCAGTAGCCGCGCCGCCACGAAATGTCCACCCGCGCTGCCACGCGGCTGGTTTCTACGGCGCAATCGCAG
>JAAFHN010000556.1:611-2539 GCA_013298415.1 Comamonadaceae bacterium | reverse complement strand
AATTCAAGTGGCAGTGCGCGTGGATGCCGCCCACCGCAGCGCCGAGATCGATTTCACCGGCACCTCGCCGCAGCAGATCAACAATTTCAACGCTCCGACTGCCGTGTGCATGGCCGCAGTTTTGTACGTCTTCCGCACCTTGGTGGACGACGACATTCCGCTCAACGCAGGTTGCTTGAAGCCCATCAAAGTCATCATCCCCGATGGCAGCATGCTCAACCCCTGGCCGCCCGCCAGCGTGGTGGCTGGCAATGTAGAAACCAGCACCTGCATCACCAACGCCATCATCGGCGCCCTCGGCCACATGGGTGCCAGTCAGCTCACGGTGAACAACTTCACTTGGGGCAACGCGCAGCACCAGTACTACGAAACCATTTCTGGCGGCAGTGGTGCGGGCGGCTTGTTTGATGCCGAGGGCCTTGCCATCGGCGGTTTCAATGGCACGAGCGTCGTTCAAACCCACATGACCAATTCGCGCCTCACCGACCCCGAGGTGATGGAGTTCCGCTTTCCGGTGCGGCTGCTCGAATACAAAATCCGAGAGGGCTCAGGCGGCAAAGGCAAGTGGAGCGGTGGCAACGGCGGCATCCGCCGCGTGCAATTCCTCGAACCCATGACCGCCAGCATGCTCAGCAATGGCCGCACCAACGCAGCCTTTGGCGCAGGCGGCGGCGGCAAGGGCGAAACCGGCATCAACCGCGTTGTGCGCACCGACGGCTCAGTCGAAAACTACCCCCACATTTGCAGCGTGCAAATGAACCCCGGCGATGTGTTTGAAGTGCACACGCCGGGGGGTGGGGGATTTGGGCGCAGGTGAAACGTAGTCCCGTACCTACTTGACATCATCCCGGCCAGCCGCAAAGAAAAAGTACGCACAAAATGGAGTCTTCCCGTTGCAGATGTCGGCCATGTTCGCAACGATCCACACGTGCGTCAGCGCTGCGTCGCCAGACTGTTCGGCGCTAGTAGAGAGCTCACACAGCGCCAGTTGAGGGCCATCCGGAGGGTCTGGCTGGAATCTGCGAACTGGCGTTGTCGTCCAGCATCGAGAAACGGATGCGGAGGAATCGATCAGTCCGCGAATTGATTGAATGTGCACCGCCAGGTAAGCGGGGGTTTCATAGTACTCTGGATTGTTTTTGATGACTATCCGCAGATGGGCCAGGTTGTTGTTGAGCAGGCGGATGTGTTGAGCGGAAGTCGCAGTCGGCGTAAATTTATGCTGTCCCACAGGTCCTGATGCATTCGTCTGTGAAAAATCGCATGCCCCTGAAAGTGGGCACTCGATCCGAGTGGTGGTGCGACCGATTCTCGAGACAAACTTGCCCACCATCGCAGAAGGGTTGGTCGAGGACTCCAGACTCTGCGCCTTGCCTACTTGGAGAGCTAGCGACAGCACGCAAAACAACGTGGTGTTGATGAAATGGCGAGCAAATGAATGTTCTGGCATGTGCAAGATCCGTGAATACTGATGGCAAACGGCAGTTTATCCCGCTAGCCCGATCCGACCAACCCCACCGCTCAGACCGCTTTCCGAAACACACCTGAATAGTCGCCGGCAAACTGCGCAAAGCTGATCGGGTCGCGGCTCAGCAGTGCTTTCACATCGCCTGTGGTGCCTGCAGCCCAGCCGTGTTTGATGACGGTGTGCAGGCTCATCATCCAATCGATGATGGCCTCGGGCATTTGGTAGCCGCGCATGGCTTCCAGGGCGGCGCTCTCAGGCACATCCACGTATTGCACGGGGTGGCCTGCGGCTTGGCTCAGGATGGCGGCGTATTGGCTTTCGGTGAACGAATCGTTGCTCGTGAGCGTGTAGGCCTTGCCTGCGTGGGCGGTGGGGTTGAGCAACACGGTGGCTGCAACTTCCGCAATGTCGCGTGCATCGACCAAGCTTTGCGCAGCATTGCCGTGCGGGGCGTAGAACG
>JAAFHN010000556.1:0-601 GCA_013298415.1 Comamonadaceae bacterium | reverse complement strand
AGAACGCGCCGCTTTGTACTTGCGCGGCCATGAAAGTCGCAAAGTTTTGCATGAAGCCCGCAGGCCGCAAAAAGGTGTGGGCAACGCCGCTTGAGGCCACGATGGCGTCGATTTCGCCTTGCAGCTTGGCAAGGCTGATCGCACTTGATGCATCCGCTCCTGCGCCTGAGCTGCGCACGATGTGTTGCACGCCAGCCGCTTTGGCTGCGGCCACAGCGTTGCCGGCCAGCTCCACTTTGTTAGGCACCAGTGGCAGCAGCAAAAAGAGGGTGTGAACGCCTGTGAAGGCTTTTTCAAGAGAGGATTGGTCGTTCCAGTCTGCCGTTCGCGTGGGCACAGCCTCGCCGCCGCTGGTTTTCACGCTGTGGCCTGCTCGGCTGCTGGTGGCTGCGAAGTTCGCGCCGCGAGCCCGCAAGGCGTTCACCAAGTGCTGGCCAATCGTGCCTGTTGCGCCTGTGACGAGGATGTGGTTTTGAGAAGTGCTCATGGTGTTTCCTATTTGAGGAGGTTGTTGCGATGGGGTGGATTGTTGGCCTCTTCACGATCAATTGAAACAGCTCTACACTTGAATGATTAACAACTCCTAGTTGATAGTCAGCAA
>JAAFHN010000504.1 GCA_013298415.1 Comamonadaceae bacterium | reverse complement strand
CACCGTGCCCAAGATCACCGTCATCACCCGCAAGGCCTATGGCGGCGCCTATGACGTGATGAGCTCCAAGCACCTGCGCGGCGACGTGAACTTTGCCTGGCCCAATGCCGAGATCGCGGTGATGGGGGCGAAGGGTGCGGTGGAAATCATCTTTCGAGAAGACAAGGGCGATCCCGCCAAGTTGGCTGCCAAAGAGGCTGAGTACAAAGCCCGCTTTGCCAACCCTTTTGTTGCGGCAGAGCGTGGCTACATCGACGATGTGATTCAACCCTTTGAAACCCGAAAACGCATCTGCCGAAGCCTGGCCATGCTCAAAGACAAGAAGCTAGAAAACCCTTGGCGCAAGCACGGAAACATCCCGCTTTGATGACATTCGTTTGTGATTTATAAAAGATCTTAAAAGAACATTAAAAGCATAAAAAGCGCGATAATCGTTCAAATGAAGACGTTTAGCTTTTTACCTTCAAAAGCCGTTTGCAAGGCCTTGGGTCAGCGTTTGCGTGCGCGGCGGTTGAGTCTGAATTTGAGCCAGTCGCAGCTTGCGCAGATGTGTGAGGCATCGCTTTCATCGGTGCGTAGGCTGGAGGCTTCGGGCCAAGGCAGCATTGAGCTTTTGGTGCGCGCGGTGCAGGCTTTGCAGGCATCCGATGGCTTGGAGACGCTGCTTGCTGCGCCCGAGCCGGGCTTGGCGGAGTTGGAGCGCCAACAGCTCACACCGCTGCGTCAGAGAGCCAGAAAGTCAAAGGCCATCGCATGAACCGCCTGGACGTGCTTTATGTTGGCCATGGTGAGCACATCACCATCGGTCAGTTGCTCGACACTGGCCGCGAGATCGTGTTTGAGTACAGCGCTCAGGCCATCCAGCGAGGCTTGAACTTCTCGCCGCTGCGCCTGCCTTTGCCACCCAAGGGTGCGGTGTCTGCGCCGTATCGAGGTGAGCGCGCATTCCACGGCTTGCCTGGCTTTGTGGCAGATGCCTTGCCCGACGGCTGGGGCATGCTGCTCATGGACCGCGTGCTGCGCAAGATGGGGAAGAACCCGGCTCAGGTGAGCGTGCTGGAGCGCCTGGCCATCGTGGGGCACGACGCGATGGGGGCGCTTGAGTTTGAGCCCGCGCAAGAAGGCTCGGAGATCCAGGAACGCATTGAGTTGAAGCAAATCGCCAAACGCGTGGCTGAGCTCTCGCAGTCCGATGCGCAGAGTGAATCCGCAGCTGATTCCGAGCTGCTGCGCTACCTGCGCTTGGGTGGCTCGCCCCAGGGCGCGCGGCCCAAGGTGCTTGTGCAGTTCAACCCGCGAACGGCCACTTTGTCCAGCGGGCTGCCGCTCACGGGTGCAGGGCGGTCTTGGCTGATCAAATTCCCAGCGCAGGGCGAACACAAAGAAGTCTGCGCCTTAGAAGAGCTTTACGCCCGTATCGCCCGCAAGCTGGGGCATGAGCTGCCAACAACCCAGTACTTCGACCTTGGCCCCAAGTTTGCTGCCTTCGGTGTGGAGCGCTTTGACCGCCGGGTGGTCAAAGCCACGGAGCGCGGCCAGCCACACACCGAGCTGCGCATCCACATCAGCAGCGCCTCGGCCCTGCTGCATGCCGACCACCGCTTGCCGAGTTTGGACTACGAAACTTTGGGCCTCGCCACCCTGCGCCTCACCGGCGACCGCCGCGAAGTCAACAAGCTCTTTGCCCGCTGCGTGCTCAATCTGTTGCTGCACAACCGAGACGACCATGCGAAAAACTTCGCCTTCCGGCTCGATGCCCAAGGCATGTGGAAGCTCACGCCAGTGTTTGACCTCACCTACAGCGACGGCCCCGGTGGTGAGCACTCCACAAGCGTGATGGGTCAAGGCAAAGCCATCACGGCCAAGCATCTGCAAGCGCTCGGTGCTGCGATTGGCGTAGATTCAAAAAACATAGCATCAACACTTGTGAATACTAAGACAGAGGCAATGAAATGCATCAAAAACATCGCCAAACTGTCCCAAGACCTGCCCATCCGCAAGCCCACGCTGGCTGCGGTACTCAAAACCATTGAAGCGCAAGCCGAAGCGCTTGTTTGAACCCATTTGGAGACTTGACATGTTCACAAAAATTCTGATCGCTAACCGAGGAGAGATCGCCTGCCGGGTGATCGCCACAGCCAAAAAGATGGGCATCAAAACGGTAGCGGTGTATTCCGATGCCGACAAAGAGGCGCGGCATGTGCAGTTGGCAGACGAAGCTGTGCGCTTAGGCCCACCGCCCAGCCGCGAGAGCTATTTGCTGGCCGACAAGATCATCGAAGCAGCCAAGCAAACCGGTGCGCAGGCCATTCACCCGGGCTACGGTTTCCTCAGCGAAAACGAAGACTTTGCCCGCAAGGTGGAAGAGCAGGGCGTCATCTTCATCGGCCCCAAGCACCACAGCATTGCTGCGATGGGCGACAAGATTGCGTCGAAGAAGTTGGCGGCCAAAGCCAATGTGAACTGCATCCCCGGCTACAACGAGCCGATTGAAACGGCTGCGCAAGCAGTCGAGATCGCCAAAGGCATTGGCTACCCCGTGATGATCAAAGCCAGCGCTGGCGGCGGGGGCAAAGGCCTGCGCGTGGCTTTCAACGACAAAGAGGCCAGCGAGGGCTTTGAGAGCTGCCGCAACGAGGCGCGCAACAGCTTTGGCGACGACCGCGTGTTCATCGAAAAGTTTGTGGAGCAGCCCCGCCACATCGAAATTCAAGTGCTGGGCGATGCCCACGGCAATGTGATTTTTCTGAACGAGCGCGAATGCAGCATCCAGCGCCGCCACCAAAA
>JAAFHN010000351.1 GCA_013298415.1 Comamonadaceae bacterium | reverse complement strand
AGAAGTCCGCGCCGATCTTCAAGCCACCGGTGCCGCCGAGGGCTTGAACGGTGGCCACTCGACCCGCTTTCACAAGCTCGCTATCGGCACCAAAAACCAGGCCTTTCACCGCTTGGTCGTAGGCGGCAATGCCGTCAATCGGCAGGTAGCCACGCGCTTTGGGGGCGGCTGCCATTTGCGCCTCTGCCTCTTGCACGCACTTGAGAAGCGGCAATTTGCCATTCGCATCAAAGTACACGCCCACGCCCAAATTCACTTTGCCCGGATTGGGATCGGCGTTGAATTGCTCGTTCAGGCCAAGAATCGGGTCACGGGGGGCGAGTTCAACGGCAGAAAAATGGCTCATGGTGGGTGCGCAAAGGTGCAGAAAAAGACTGGACAAAATCACAGGTTCAGGTTACGCTGAACGCCCTTGATTCTAGTGAGGCCCGCTGCTCGAATCCTGGCAAACCCTATGTCAAAAGCCAATCAGCCCATGCCGGAAGTCGTTGCCCCTTTGCAAGCTCAGTCTCCGGGCCAGTTCGTCAATTTCGCAAACTCGCCCTTCGAGCTCTACCAGCCCTACCCGCCTGCCGGTGACCAGCCCACTGCCATCGACCAACTTGTGGACGGCATCGAAGCCGGCGAGGTATACCAAACGCTCTTGGGCGTGACCGGCTCGGGCAAGACCTTCACGATGGCCAACGTGATCGCGCGCATGGGCCGCCCCGCCATCGTGTTTGCGCCCAACAAAACGCTGGCCGCACAGCTCTACAGCGAATTCCGCGAGTTTTTCCCCAAGAACGCGGTGGAGTACTTCGTGAGCTACTACGACTACTACCAGCCCGAAGCCTATGTGCCGCAGCGCGATCTGTTCATTGAGAAAGACTCTGCGATCAATGAGCACATTGAGCAAATGCGCCTGAGCTGCACCAAAAGCATCTTGGAGCGGCGCGATGTGGTGATCGTGGCGAGCGTGAGCGCGATTTACGGCATTGGCGCGCCCGAGAGTTACCACCAGATGATCATGACCGTGCGCGTGGGCGACAAGCTCGGCCAGCGCGACGCGATTGCCCAGCTCGTGCGCATGCAATACACGCGCAACGAACAAGATTTTTCGCGCGGCAAGTTCCGCGTGCGCGGCGACACGATTGATGTGTTTCCGGCCGAGCATTCCGAACTCGCCGTGCGGCTTGAGCTTTTTGACGACGAGCTGGAATCCATCAGCCTTTTCGATCCGCTCACCGGCAAAGTGCGGCAAAAAATCCCGCGCTTCACGATCTACCCCAGCAGCCACTACGTCACGCCGCGAGACCGCGTGCTGACCGCGATTGAAACCATCAAAACCGAGCTCACCGAGCGCGTGGCGCAGTTTGTGAGCGAAGGCAAGTTGGTTGAGGCCCAGCGGCTTGAGCAACGCACGCGCTTTGATTTGGAAATGCTCACCGAAGTGGGTCACTGCAAAGGCATTGAGAACTACACGCGCCATTTGAGCGGCGCAGCGCCCGGTCAGCCGCCGGCCACGCTCTGCGACTACCTGCCCAAAGACAGCATCATGTTTTTGGATGAAAGCCATGTGCTCATGGGCCAACTGGGAGGCATGTACAACGGCGACCGGGCGCGCAAAACCACGCTGGTGGACTACGGCTTTCGCCTACCGAGTGCGCTGGATAACCGCCCGCTGCGATTCGATGAGTTTGAGACCAAGGTGCGCCAAGCCGTGTTTGTGAGTGCCACGCCGGCCGCCTTTGAGCAGGCGCATGCGGGCCAAGTGGTGGAGCAGTTGGTGCGGCCCACGGGTCTGGTAGATCCCATGGTTCACGTGCGCCCCGCCACGCATCAAGTGGACGATGTGCTTGGTGAAATTCGTATCCGGGTGGACAAGAATGAGCGTGTGCTCATCACCACGCTCACCAAGCGTATGGCCGAGCAGCTGACAGACTACTTGACCGAAAACGGCGTGAAAGTGCGCTACCTGCACAGCGATGTGGACACGGTAGAGCGCGTGGAAATCTTGCGCGATTTGCGCTTGGGCACATTCGACGTGCTGGTGGGTATCAACTTGCTGCGCGAGGGCTTGGACATCCCAGAGGTGAGCCTGGTTGCAATTTTGGATGCCGACAAAGAAGGATTTTTGCGGGCCGAGCGCTCACTCATCCAAACCATTGGCCGAGCCGCGCGCAACGTGAACGGCGAAGCGATTTTGTATGCCGACAAAATCACCGACAGCATGAAAAAGGCAATCGATGAGACCGAGCGACGCCGAGCCAAGCAAATCGCACACAACCTCAAACTCGGCATCACGCCACGCAGTGTGATCAAACAAGTCAAAGACCTGATCGACGGCGTTTACAGCGAAAAGGCCAGCAAAGAAAAGGAACGCGAAGACCTGGCCCGAGCCAGCGTGGAAGACATGAGCGAAAAAGACCTGGGCAAAGAAATCAAGCGCCTGGAAAAGCTCATGTTTGAGCATGCGAAAAACCTGGAGTTCGAGAAAGCCGCCCGAGTGCGCGATCAGCTCGCCGTGCTCCGCGAGCAGGTGCTGGGCGGCAGCGGGGGCGACAACATTTTGGCCATCGCGGGCAGATAGCGGGGCGGTGAGCCTGCTCCCTGTTCCTGGTCGCCGATGTCCCGCCCGCTGCTGGCTGCTGCTGGCTGCTGATGGCCGCTACTGCGAGTGGTAGCCCGATTCGCGCTGATGCCGCAGGCGCAGGATCAGCACCTGGTCTAGAGCAGGGTTGAACTGGTAGAGCGCGAGGTAGCCGCTTTTGCCACGTGAGATGACGAGTTCGCGCTTGCCGTCACCCAGCGGTCTGCCCACTTCGGGGTGCTCCTGCAGGATCTCGATGGCACTCATGATGAGTTCACCGGTTTCCGCGGCCCACACGTCGTTTTTCTGCGCCAAAAAGTCGCTCAGGCGCAGAATGTCCTGCAGCGCAAAGTGCGCGTACTTAACGACCGTCATGCGGCCACGTTCGCGAGCTGTTCCTTCTTCTTTTCCGCAACCGACTTCGGCATGGGGATACTGGCCCGGTTTTCCGGCTTGGCTTTGAGCTTGGCGCGAAAGTAGGTGTGGACATCATCCATGTCATACGTCGGCCCACCCGCTTCCGCTTCAGCGAGCGCCGCAGCGCCATCGTCATAAAACTGCTGGCGAAGCTTCGCATCACGCACGGCTCGTTGCAGCGCATCCACCATGAAGCCATGCGTCGAGATGCCCAACTTGCTCGCAAGGCCCGCGATTTCGTCTTTCAATGGCAGCGGCAGCTTCAGTGATGTGGTGGCGGCAGTCATGGCGGCTTCCTCAGGAAACGTGTTTCAGACCGGATGGTATCACCAAGGTAACACCACTGCAACCCCAAAAACTGGCTCAATACCACTGACTCAATACACCAAGCGATCCGGCCTGATCTCTTGCAAGATCGTGGTTGCAATTTCTTCGATGCTCTTGGTGGTGGTGGAAAGCCAGCGGATGCCCTCTCGCCGCATCATGCTTTCGCTCTCGTGCACTTCGTAGCGGCAGTTTTCTAAGCTCGCATAGTTCGAGTTGGGCCGCCGCTCGTGCCGCACTTCGGCCAGCCGCTCTGGGTTGATCGTGAGGCCGAAGATCTTTTTGCGGTTCGCCACCAGTGCAGGCGGGAGCATGCGGCGCTCAAAATCTTCTGGAATCAGCGGGTAGTTCGCGCACTTCAGGCCGTGCTGCATGGCCAGATACAGCGAAGTCGGCGTTTTGCCGCTGCGGCTCACGCCCACCAAAATCACGTCTGCGCTCGTCAAATCTCGGCTGGTCTGTCCATCGTCGTGCGCCAGCGAGTAGTTGATGGCCTCAATCCGGTGGTCGTAAGCCTT
>JAAFHN010000469.1 GCA_013298415.1 Comamonadaceae bacterium | reverse complement strand
CCCCGTGGTGGCCAGCACGGATTACATGAAGGCCTATGCTGAGCAAATTCGCGGCTTCATTCCCAAAGGCCGCACTTATAAGGTGCTGGGCACCGATGGCTATGGCCGCAGCGATTTCCGCAGCAAATTGCGCGAGCACTTTGAGGTGAACCGCCATTACATCGTGGTTGCTGCTTTGAAAGCGCTGGCCGATGAAGGCACCGTGCCCATGGCCAAGGTTTCGGAGGCCATTGCGAAATACGCCATCAAAGCCGACAAGATCAATCCGCTGTACGCCTGAAGCCCTTTTTGCGTAAGGCCACGAATCAAACAAATTTGGAGACGAGATATGTCCTTGGTTGAAGTGAAAGTGCCAGATATCGGCGACTTTGATGAAGTCACCGTGATTGAATTGCTGGTGAAGCCCGGCGATACCGTGAAGGTGGAGCAAAGCCTGATCACCGTGGAAAGCGACAAAGCCTCGATGGAAATCCCATCCAGCCACGCAGGTGTCGTGAAATCGCTGCGGGTGAAGCTGGGCGACAAGGTGGCCGAAGGGCACATTGTTTTGGAGTTGGAAGCCTCCGCCTCCGTTCGGGCTGAGCCTGTCGAAGCCCCTGCCGCTCCTTCAGCATCTGTTTCAGCGCCAAATTCACCCTCTGTCCCGGTGAAGTCATCATCTGATGCTATAAAAACAGAAGTTCCCGCAGCGGCACTTCCCGCCCACGAGCCCAGCACCCCCAGCGCCACGCTCCCCCACGCCAGCCCCTCGGTGCGCAAGTTCGCCCGCGAGCTGGGCGTGCCACTCGGTGAAGTGCGCGGTTCCGGTCTGAAGGGAAGGATTACCCACGAAGACGTGCAAGCCTTCACCGCCGCCGTGATGCGCGGCGATGCCAAGACGCAAGCGATTGCGGCCAAAGCCCCTGCGGTAGCGGCGACCAGCGGTGACTCGCTCGGCCTGCTCCCCTGGCCGAAGGTCGATTTCACCAAATTCGGCACGGTCGAGCGCAAAGAACTCTCTCGCATCAAAAAAATCAGCGGCGCAAATCTGCATCGCAATTGGGTGGTCATCCCGCACGTCACCAACCACGATGAGGCCGATATCACAGACCTGGAAGCGCTGCGCGTGCAGCTCAACAAAGAAAACGAAAAATCCGGCATCAAGATCACGATGCTGGCTTTCCTGATTAAAGCCTGCGTGGCGGCACTCAAAAAATTCCCAGAATTCAACGCCTCGCTGGATGGCGACACGCTGGTGCTGAAGAAATACTTCCACGTCGGTTTTGCGGCAGACACGCCCAATGGCTTGGTCGTGCCCGTGATCAAAGATGCCGATCAAAAAGGCATCATGGCCATTGCCAAAGAAATGGGCGAGCTGGCTGCGAAAGCGCGTGAAGGCAAGCTCAGCCCCGCTGAAATGAGCGGCGGCTGCATCAGCATTTCGTCGCTCGGCGGAATCGGCGGCACCTATTTCACGCCGATCATCAATGCGCCCGAAGTGGCGATCTTGGGCGCGTGCAAAGGCGAAATCAAGCCCAAGTGGGATGGCTCTAAATTCGAGCCGCGCTTGATGCTGCCCTTGAGCCTTTCTTGGGATCATCGCGTGATTGACGGCGCATCTGCCGCACGTTTCAACGCCTACTTGGGCTCGGTGCTCGCAGACTTCCGCCGCGTGATGCTGTGACGGTCGCACGCCAATCGCTGCACCAGCCACGCCCATAACGCCGTGTTGTTCACCCTGAAGATGCTGCATGTGCTGGCGCTTTTCGCGCTGCTGTTGTCCAGCTTTCGCAAAAATCTGCTCCTGCGGCCCTGGCAAATTTCGAATGCAAGCGCGCAGGCCCTGCGCCGATGGGACAAGCTTTCCGCAGCCGCTGCCGGGGTGGCCCTGCTCACCGGCTTGGCCATGTTGTTTGGCTACGCAAAACCCACGAGCTACTACACCGCGCAGCCGATGTTTTGGCTGAAGATGGCGCTTTTCTTCAGCGCGAGCGCCTGGATCATCGCCACCAAGATGTTTTTTCGAAAAGCCGCTGCGGCTTCGCAACCCGCAGCTGTGCCCACACATGTGCGCTGGGCGCTTCGCTATGATTTTGTGGGCCTGGTGCTGATGGCCGCTATCGGCTATGCCTTGGCCCACGGTTTGAAATGGGGACTGGCATGACGACTTTGGTGGCCGTAAAAAAAGCAGGCCAAGTGGTGATGGCGGCGGATTCGCTGGTTACGTTTGGCGATACGCGGCTTTCCCATCGCTTTGAGGCCAACGAGAAAATCTTCACGGTGCCAGCCGTGGGCGGCCCCACGCTCGTGGGCACTGCGGGCACGGTGGCGCACTTTCCCGCGCTTCGCAAGGCCTTGCACGCTTTGCCGAAAGCCGAGCTCAAGCTGCACAGCAAAGACGAGGTGTACGACACCTTTTTGAAGCTGCACCCGGTGCTGAAAGAAACCTTCTTCTTGCAGACCAAGGAAGAAGACAACGATCCCTATGAATCGATGCAGTTCAGCGTGTTGCTGGCGAATTCGGCGGGGATTTTTGGGCTTTACAGCTACCGCGAAGTGTTTGAATTCAGAGAATTTTGGGGCGTGGGCTCGGGCCGCAGCTTTGCGCTGGGCGCGATGCAAGCCCTGTGGCCGCGCGCCAAAACCGCCAAAGAAGTGGCCGAAGCAGGCGTAGCCGCCGGCATCGAATTCGACAAGAACTCCGGGCTCCCCGTGTTGAGCCACACCATCCGATTGAAAGCAAGCAAATGAGCAGCATGATCGAAGTGAAAGTACCTGACATCGGTGACTTTGATGAGGTAACCGTGATTGAGCTGCTGGTGAAGCCCGGCGACACGGTGAAGGTAGAGCAAAGCCTGATCACGGTTGAAAGCGACAAGGCTTCGATGGAAATTCCATCCAGCCACGCAGGTGTTGTGAAGTCGCTCGCGGTGAAGCTGGGCGACAAGGTGAAGCAAGGTTCGGTGGTGTTGGAGCTGGAGGCCGCAGCAGG
>JAAFHN010000135.1 GCA_013298415.1 Comamonadaceae bacterium | reverse complement strand
CGCTGGGCACTTTGCGTATCACCTGCGGCGTGGAATTCGGGATGCATGCCTTGGGCGATTGGGTGCGCGACTATTTGGCGCGCTACGGCCAAGTGAACGTGGAGATCGAATACGCCACCCGCGAGCTTGATTTGGTACACGAAGGATTTGACTTGGCCATCCGAGCCGGCCCGCTGCCCGAATCGCGGCTGGCCGCCCGCAAGCTGGGGCAGTTTGACTACGCTTTGTATGCCGCGCCCGCCTGCTTTCAAAGGCATGGGCAGCCGCTGGTGCCGAGTGAGATTGCTGATCGCCCCGTGGTGATCTTCACCGGAGCGGGGCCGCGACACCTGTGGACCTTGCACCACGCAGGCAGCACGGAGAAGGTGCAGGGCCAGCCACGGCTGCGCGTGAACTCAGGTGCCGAAGTTCTCGATGCCGTGCTGGCAGGCATTGGGATTGGCCAGCTGCCCGACTTCATCGCCGAGCCGTTTGAGGCCGCAGGCCAGCTCGTGCGCTTGCTCGCGCCCTGGCGGCCACCCTCGGTGGAGGTGCATGCCGTGTACCCGAGCAACCGCTACCTCACGCCCAAAGTGCGCCGATTCGTGGATTTGGCGTGCGAGCGGTTTCCCGGTGTTGGGCAGAATGCTCCTCCATGACCATCGCGCCTACCCATCTGCTCCGCTGCCTCGAATTCGCCACCAGCCCCGAGCCCAGCGCCAGCATCATCGTGATGCATGGCTTGGGGGCAAGTGCAGATGATTTTGCGCCCTTTGTGCAAGAGATTGATTTGCGCGGGGTGCCGGGATGTCGGGTACCTGCCGCTTGACACAGACTGGAGCGCTGGCTGCACGTCGGGTTGAAGCGCGGCGCAGAGGTGGCTGCGGCGAAATCGCCATCCGACGCTTGGACTCCTTCAAGGGAACGCCAAATACTGCCAAGCAGGCGTGTAGATGGGCACGCCTTGTGTGTTGTGCGGGGTAACGCCGTCTATGGCGGTGGCCAGGTGGCGCAAGTAGGTGGCAACTGCGGGGTTGTTGCTGGGGTCTGGCGTGGCATTGGTGGTGAGCTGGCGGCTGTTGCCGTAGGGCGGGTTTGCGCCGTCTACCGATGTGGGTTCGCCCAGCGCGTTGAGGCCCAAGAGGCCCCAGTTGCTGCGCACCAGCGCGTAGGGCACGAGTTCATCGCCCAAGTGCGTGAAGCCGTATTGGCGTGACGCGGGGGTGACGCTTGGCTGGCTCAGCCACGCGGCAGGTACCCCATTGCCGTAGTCAGCCGGGCCGGAAAACATGACCACGCGGTCTAGGTTGTAGAGCTTGGCCATGTAGGCCGCATGGCCGGAGCCTTGGGAGTGGCCGGTGACCGTGACCAAAGCCCAATCGACCTCGCCATTGGTCAAAAACCTGCCCCAGCCTTCGGTGGGGTAGGTGGTGCTCAAGTGGGTCAGCAGCCGGGTGAGGCGCCCGATGATGGAGTTGGCCCGGTTGACCGCAACTACCTGGCTGGTGTCTGCGCCAGTGATGATTTCTCGGCGGGTGTTGCCAGTGCAGTCGGCGTCGCGGCTCGATGCGCAGTACTCGGCCACAGTGACGCTGTTGGGGTAGGCGATGCCGACCACGTGGTAGCCACGGGGCGGTCCAGCCCGGGTGAATTCGCGCAGATTGGCCGGAATGCCGCCTGTGCCGGGCAGTACCACGACCAAGCGCTCCTTGGGTGCCACAGCTGGCGAAGGGTTGATCGCGTAGTGCTCTGCGTCAGCGGCGGGGAGGGTGGGGTCGAGTGCTGCGGGCCGAATCGGGCGCTCAACCGAAGGAGGCTGCGAGGCAGGTTGCGCAGCCACTGGCTGGCCTGCATTCGCCGCCGCGCCAGCGCCCGAGCTGCCGCCGCCACAAGCGCTGAGTGACAGCAAAACTGCAAACAACAGGCTCAATTGGTTCATCGCGGCTCCAAAGGATCTCACCCATTTTTGCACAGGGTCAAGCGGGCTTGGGAGCACTTGACCAGGACCACCGCGGAGGCAAGCCCACGCTCGCCCTGAGGCATCGACGGGTCGGCCCGGCCGAATGGTTGAACCGAAGTACACCAACAGTGCGGCATGCCCACCAAGGGATTGCCGGGTCGCCACCGGTGCCGCATACGCTCACCCAGTGTTGGCAACTTGCTCGTCAGCGGCGACAAGGACAGTCGCCCAATAGATCTCCAGTTGGCAAACTGTTGTGTTATAGTTCACCACATGGAAACCTATTCACCGACGCTTGACGACGTGTTCCACGCATTGGCCGACGCAACGCGGCGGTCTGTGGTCACTCGGCTGGCAAAGGGTTCGGCTTCCATCATGGAGCTGATGGCACCCCATCGGCTGGGCCTGCCCGCGTTCTTGAAGCACATCAAGGTGCTCGAACGATGCGGGCTGATCACCACGCAGAAGGCGGGTCGGGTGCGAACCTGCGCCTTGAAACAAGAGAACTTGCTGGCCGTTGAAAAATGGTTTGACGAGCAACAAGCCGTGTGGAAAAGCCGCTACGACAACCTCGACACCCTGTTGGTCAACCTGAAAGGAAACGACGATGAAACCTGAGCTGCAATTTGACTTCTTGGTGGACAAAGAAAAGCGCAGCTTGACGATCAAGCGCGAGTTTGGCGCCAGGCGGCAGCGCGTGTGGGATTGCCACACCAAAAGCGAGCTGCTGGATCAATGGTTCGCGCCCAAACCGCTGACGACCAAGACAAAGTCGATGGACTTCCGAGAAGCCGGGCACTGGCACTACGTGATGGTTGACCCAAGCGGCCCAGAGTATTGGGGGCGACTGGACTACCAAACCATTCGCCCAATCGACGGCTACACCGCGCTCGACGGATTTTGTGACTCAACCGGTGCGCTCAACCCGGATATGCCACGCTCCCAGTGGACGGTGACTTTTTCCGACCTTGGCGAGCGCACGCTGGTGGAAAGCCGCATTTCCTACGATTCTGCTGAGGCGCTGCAGCAAGTGATGGACATGGGCATGAAAGAAGGCATGGCGTCCACGATGGAGCGGCTCGACGAGCTGCTGGCCAAGCAGGAGCCCACACCATGACCAGTTCCATTCGCACCTGCCTTTGGTTTCGTGATGGAAGGGGCAAAGAGGCCGCAGAGCTTTACTGCGCTTTGATCCCCGGTAGCCGAGTCGAGACGGTCTTTGATGGTGAAAATGAGTTTGGTCGCTTCTCGGTGATCGACTTCTCGCTTGGCGGCGCGCCTTACCAAATCTTGGATGCTGGCCCGATGTTCACGCTCACAGAAGCTGTGTCGATTTCGGTCTGCACGGTGGATCAGGCGGAAACTGATCGGCTGTGGGCAGCGCTCACCGCGAACGGTGGCGAAGAAAGCGTTTGCGGTTGGCTCAAAGATCGCTTCGGCGTTTCGTGGCAGGTGTATCCGAAGCGGCTGACGGAGCTGACGACGAGCGCCGACAAAAAGGTGTCTGCCAAAGCCATGGCGGCCATGATGCAGCAAAAGAAAATTGACATTGCGGCAATCGAGGCGGCGGTGCGCGACGCAGATTGACGGCGCCGCAAGCCGCGTGCCAAGACGCATGCGGTATGGCAGACCGAGCGCGGCGGACCGAACGCGCGCCATCAGCAGGTGCGGATGTGCAGTGGCGAATGCGCGGCGACGGCTGACGCCGTGTTGGGCAGAATCCTGCCCCATGACATTCGCGCCTACCCATCTGCTCCCCTGCCTCGAATTCACCACCGGCCCCGAGCCCAGCGCCAGCATCATCGTGATGCATGGCTTGGGCGCAAGTGCGGATGATTTTGTGCCCTTTGTGCAAGAGATTGATTTGCGCGGGGTGCCGGGTTTGGAGGGCGGCATGCGCTGGATTTTTCCGAGCGCGCCCGAGCGGCCGGTCACCATCAACGGCGGCTACCGCATGCCTGCTTGGTACGACATTGGGCACGACCGCAGTGTGGAAGACGCGGTGGGTCTGCGCGAGAGCCAGGCTGCCATTGAAGCGCTGCTGGCGCTGGAGGCCGCGCGCGGCGTGCCAGCGCAGCGCACCGTGGTGGCAGGCTTCAGCCAGGGCTGTGCGATGGCCTTGCTGGTGGGTTTGCGCTACCGCGAGCGGCTGGCAGGTGTGGCGGGCATGTCGGGCTATTTGCCACTGGCATCGGAATTCACCACCGAACGCGCCGCTGGAAAACACAGCGCCAACGCCAAGACGCCTATCTTTCTCGCCCACGGTACACACGACGATGTGGTGACGCTTGCGCGCGGCCAGGCGAGCTTATCCGCGTTGCATTCAGTCGGCCACCAGGTCGATTGGCACACGTATCCCATGGCCCACAGCGTTTGCGGGCCAGAAGTGCGCGATTTGGAGCGCTGGCTGCGCAAGGTGTTGGCCGCCGCTTAGGGAAGCTCTGCAGAGCCCTTTGTGGATCAGCGCGGGCCGCATCCGGGAGGCTCAGCTAGGCGAAAAGTGAGTCAAATAGCATTGCTATTTGCGAGCTTTTCAACGACGCTGAGCGCCCGGAGTTGGCCCGCGATGGCCGCAAGGGGGTTTTGCAGAGCTTCCTTGGGAGCTGGGGCCCACCGAGCCACGGCGCTGTGCTACTTCCTCAGTTGCGCGCCTTCGACCACCACATGCGAAGCAGCAGCTTGTCTTTGCGCACGAACTGGTGGTAGAGCGCGGCGATGGCGTGCAGCGCAATCAGCGCCATCAGGGCTTTGGAAATGATGCCGTGGGCAAGCCGCGGCGCATAGGCATCGAAGTTGGGCGGCAGCGGCGCAGTTTGGGCAAACACGGCTGCAGGCAAGTTGGCCTGAATCGACAGCGCGATGCCGCTGGCCGCCATGGCGAACACCAGCAAATAGAGCGCGATGTGGGTGAGGCGAGCCAGCTTGTCGAGCAAGGCGTGGCCGGTTTCAGCGGGCGCTGGCTTGGGTGTGCGCAGCCGCACCACGAGGCGCGCCAAGCTGAGCAGCAAAATCAAGCCGCCGGCAACCATGTGCGCGCGAAGGGCCAACACTTTTTCTGGCGAGCTGTTGTGGATGTGCACGAGCTGCTGGCTGCCCATGATGAGCGCGATGGCCAGCAACAGGGCCAGCAGCCAGTGGAGGGCGATCAGAGCGCCGTGGTAGCGAGTGGGCGCGGGCAAAGCAGGGGTTTGGCTCATGTTTGTACTTCCTTCTTGTTGGGGTGATGCATGGCGCTCGCGATGTCCGCAGCGTCAGACGCACACTGGACCGATGCACACTGCACCGATGCGCGCTGCACCGATGCGCTGAGCGTTTGCAGGATGCGGGTGCAAAGCTGCACTTCCTCGTCTGACACGCCTTCGCGCCAGCTTTGCAGCAACAGCCGCTGGGCCTGCATCACTTCGCCGTATTTGGCTGCGCCTAGGGGCGTGAGCAGCCACAGGTCGGAGCGCTTGTGCGCCGCGTTGTGCTGGGCGGCGATGAAGCCATCGGCCACCAAGAGCTTGACTTGCTTGATCACGGCCTGGCGCGTGAGGCCCATGTAGTCGGCGATTTGCGGCATCGTCATCGCTCGGGCGTTGATGGAAAGAGCGCCCAAAACTTGCCAGCGGGCAGACGTGATGCCATGCGCCTGGGTGAGCGCATCGCCTGCGGCGAGCAGCGCGCCGTTCAGCCGAAAAACCGAAATGAAAAGCTGATCGATTTCTTGGCTTTGCAAGCCTGCGGTCATTGCGCCACGACGGTGAAGAGACCGGGCGAGAAGCGCACGCCTTGCGGCATTTTGGGCACAGCGCTTTCGTTCATGGCCTTGCTGGCCGCGCGAAAGTCTTGCGGCGAGGCCCATTCGGCCACGTTGATGAAGCGAAATTTGCCGGCGGCGTCGATGTTTTTGTGCATCCGGGTGTTGATGTAGCCGGGCTGCTTGGCTAAGAAGTCTTTCGACTGCAGCCAAACCGCCATCACCGGGGCCTCTTGCTCGGCTTCCAGCTCAAACACGTTGATGAGCACCACCTTGCTCTCCTGGGCTGCGGCGCTGAAGCCGAGGGTGGACGCGCACAAAAACGCTGCGATGAATGCCTGACGGAACATGAAATGCCTCCAAAGCCGATCGAACCCGAATCGGTGGACTCCGCAGAAGCGCTGAGTTGACAACCAGTTTACTTATATGTGAACTGGTTGTCAAATAGCGTCTTCCCCACTTAGACTTTCTCGGTTTCGCTCGGGTCGCGACGCGGACTTCAACACTTTCCGCGAGGAGGAAGCGGCAGTGGGATGGCGAGTCCATGCTGAGATACGCTTACCAAGCTGGCCGCTGCGCGCCAAGCCCTCAATCCAAAGCCAGAACCCGGAAACCATGCAAACCCAGCCCTTTGGAACCACGCCACTCTCAGTCACCCCCATCGGCTTTGGTGCGATGCACTTTGACGGCATCGACGATGAAAACGCCGTGGGCGCGCTGCTCAATGGCGTGCTGGATCTGGGCATCAACTTGATCGACACCGCTCGCGGCTATGGCCGAAGCGAAGAGCGCATTGGGCGGCACATTGCGCATCGGCGCAGCGAGTTTGTATTGAGTACCAAGTTTGGCTACGGTGTGGACGGCGTGCCGGATTGGACTTACGAATGCGTGAGGCTCGGTGTGGAGCGTGCGCTGAAGACTTTGCGCACGGATTGGATCGACATTGGCCACTTGCACAGCTGCCCACTGCATGTGCTGGCGCGCGGCGAGGTGCAGCAGGCGCTCGCCGATGCGGTGCAGGCTGGCAAGCTGCGGGTGGCGGCCTATTCGGGCGAAAACTCTGAGCTGGCGCATGCACTCGCTGATGAGCGGATTGGCAGCGTGCAGTGTTCGATCAGCTTGGCAGATCAGGCGAACTTGTCGCAAATGCCGCCCGGGCGCGGGCAGGGCGTGCTGGTGAAGCGGACTTTGAGCGGGCTGGCTTGGGCACGGGCTGCGAGGCCGAATGAAGACTGGGCCTATTGCGAAGGCCAATATTGGGATCGTTGGCAGGCGATGGGTTTGGCTGAGCTTTTGCCCGAAT
>JAAFHN010000527.1 GCA_013298415.1 Comamonadaceae bacterium | reverse complement strand
ATTTATCACAATCAAGCATTTATTCAACGCTACGGCTATACAGTTGAGGAACTAAATAATGCCGGTGGCCCAGCCTGGTGGGGGCTCAGCGGTTCCGTTTTCTTGGCGTTGAAGCGGAGTTGGAGGCCTTGGGCTGGTACGGCCCCGGTGCGCAGAAGTTGTGGCGCTACAACCAGCACTACTTTGACGATCTGAATGCACTGGATGCGCAACAGCGAAGGAGCTGGCACGCGGCGTTGTTAGAGAGCTGGCTGAATGGCAATCCACCCGCAACGGGAGACGGGTGGGAGCCGTATCCGACTTCACTGCGAATTTGCAACTGGGTCAAAGCCAGTGCTTCAGGGCTGGTGCTGCCAACTGCTGCGTGGCATAGCCTGGCCGTGCAGGCACGCTGGCTGGTTAAGCGGCTTGAGTGGCACCTGCTTGGCAACCACCTCTTCGTCAATGCCAAGGCCTTGGTGCTGGTGAGCCTGGTTTTTCACGGTGACGAGGCGTTGGCCTGGCGAAACCAAGGTCTGAAAATACTCCGGGAACAGTTGCCCGAGCAGGTGCTGCCAGATGGTGGACAGTTCGAGCGCAGCCCCATGTATCACGCCCTTGCGCTGGAAGACTTGCTGGACCTGATCAATGCAGCGCAGGCTGCGAAAGAGTCTGGGTTAGATGAAGAGCTGGCAAGCTGGCGTGAAGTGGCAGCGACGATGCTGGGATGGCTACGGGCAATGACCCATCCGGACGGGCGGTTGGCGCGCTTCAACGACAGCGCAGACGGCATTGCTCCCGACAATGCGGAATTGGAGCGATACGCGGCAGCTTTGGGCATCACCCCCACCACCTCTGTGCCCACGGCCGTTGCGCCAGCTGCGGAGACTGGGGACGCTTCCCCAGAAACTGCGTCCGTGCTTCACCTGCGCGACAGCGGCTACGTCAGAGCAGCTTGGGGATCCGCCACCGCATGGATGGATTTAGCGCCAGTGGGCCCCGACTATCTGCCCGGTCATGCCCATGCAGACACCTTATCTTTCGAGCTCTCGCTCCATCGACGGCCTGTGATCGTCAACGGCGGCACCTCCTGCTACGGCGATGGCGCTCGCCGTCTTCACGAACGCGGCACCGCCGCCCACAGCACGCTACAAGTAGGGGATCGCAACTCCAGCGAGGTGTGGAGCGGCTTTCGTGTGGGCCGACGTGCCCGGCCGCGCAATGTGCAGGTGAGTGCAACGCAAGTCAGTGCCAGTCACGACGGATACCTGTGGCTGCCCGGCAGCCCACTTCACACGCGCACCTGGCGCTTTCTGGAGGGTGGGCTAGAAGTGGCCGATGTGGTCTCCGCAGCCGAACTTTCCGCTGTGGCGCGCTATCACCTGGCTCCCACGCTGAGCCTTCAGTGCTTGCGGCCCGGGTTGTGGCATGTGATGGATGGTGTAGAACCACGTGCCCAAGTGGAGGTGCTCGAAGGTCGGGGCTCGATGCAACCCTCGACCTTTGCCCCTGAGTTTGGGTTGGTGCTGCCCACACACTGCCTGGCGATTGAATGTGATCGCGGACGCGCTCTGACGCGGTGGACGTGGGGCGAGTAATTTCCGTATCAGAACAGATGCACATCCTCTTTTTAACCGACAACTTCCCGCCAGAGGTCAACGCCCCTGCCAGCCGAACCTTTGAGCACTGTCGCGAATGGGTGAAGGCAGGTCACCAGGTGACGGTCATCACAGGTGTCCCAAACTTTCCCAAGGGCAAGGTCTTCGACGGCTACCGAAACCGCCTTTGGCAAACTGAAACCATGGCTGGCATTCGTGTGGTCAGGGTCTGGACTTACGTTACCGCCAACGAAGGATTTGCCAAGCGCAGCTTGGACTACCTCAGCTACATGCTCACCAGTGTCTTGGCGGGCCTCTTTGTGTCACGAGTGGACGTCGTGGTGGGCACATCGCCGCAGTTTTTCACTGCATGTGCGGCTTGCATGACTGGCATGCTGAAGCGCGCCCCTTGGGTTTTTGAGTTGCGCGATGTTTGGCCCGAATCCATTCGGGTCGTCGGCGCGATGAAACACGGCAAGGCACTCGACTTGCTTGAGAAAGTCGAGCTTTTCCTATACCGTCGCGCAAACGCGATTGTGTCCGTCACTCACGCCTTCCGCGCCTCACTCATTCAGCGCGGCGTTGATGGCAACAAGATTCACGTTGTGACCAACGGCGTGGATGTGTCGCGCTTTTCCCCGCGTGAGAAAGACGCTGATTTGCTGAAGCAGCATGGGCTCGAAGGCAAGTTCGTTGCTGGCTACATCGGCACCCACGGACTTGCCCACGCGTTGGATACCCTGCTCGACGCCGCCGAGGCTCTGAAAACCACCCCCAACGGCGAGCGCTTTCGCATCGTCTTCTTGGGCGACGGCGCTAACAAAGCCGCCCTGCGAAAACGCGCACAGGCTGAAGATCTCGACAACGTCATCTTCGTGGACTCTGTGTCGAAAGATCAAGTCGTGCGCTACTGGTCGCTGCTTGATGCGTCGATCATTCACCTGAAAAGTGACGCGCTGTTTGCAACCGTCATTCCTTCCAAGCTGTTCGAATGCATGGGGATGGGCATTCCTGTGCTGCACGGGGTACGAGGAGAGTCCGCACTCATCGTCGAGCGCGAGGATGTTGGGTTGACGTTTGAGCCAGAAAATCCTGT
>JAAFHN010000604.1 GCA_013298415.1 Comamonadaceae bacterium | reverse complement strand
TCGCGGCCTTGGCGCAAAACGCGCCATTGGTGTGCTCAGGCTCGCTTTTGCCGGTGATGTTCACAATCCGGCCCCAGCCGCGCGCGGCCATTTGGTCGATCAGCGCATCGGCCAACTGGCGCGGGCGATGAAAGTTGAGCGTGATGGCTTCTTGCCACGCGGCTTCTTCCACATGCAGGGTTTTGAAGGCGCGGGAGCCGCCCGCGTTGTTCACCAAAATGTCCACGCAACCGAGCGCTTGGATGGCCTTGGCGGCCAAGGAAGTTGCGGCATCGTCTGGGTACAAATCGGCTTGAATCGCGACCGCTGGCGGCGCAGTGCCCAAAGCCGCGATCTCGGCGCAAAGCTCATCGAGTGCCTCCGCGCGCCGCGCAGCCACCGCCACCCGCACGCCCTCGGCTGCCAAAGCCAGCGCAATCGCCCGGCCGATGCCCACGCTCGCGCCGGTCACGAGCGCAGTTTTCCCAGTCAGTTGCAAGTCCATCTGATCCGCCTTTCAGCGCGCACTGTAGCTTGTGGCGCTTTCGGGTGCGTCAGGACAGATGTGCGGCAAAAGTATCATTTTTGTAGCATTCAATGTAATGAATGCATGGACAGAGCTTAGAAAAGAGTCAAATTTCCACTCAAGCACACTCTTGCAAAGCCGCCATGGCGGCCAGGGCGCTGAGCCAGGCCCAATGCGCTCTGCCCGCTTCGGCGGCGCTGCCGTCGCTGAACATGCGTTTGGGCTTGCGCCAGTCCAGCACGGTGGCGGGGCTTTGGGCGCTCAGGCTCTCCAGCAGCTCGTTCACGGGGCCTTTGGCCACTTCGGTTTGCACGCCGAAGCCTTTGCTGCGCAGCAAGGGCAGCAGTTGCAAAAAGAGCTTGTCGGCCCATTTGTCGCGCCAATGCTCGCGCGAGCTGTGGCTCACCCATTTGCTGATCCGATGCGTCATGCGCGGCGCGCAGGCCAGCAGCAGCCAATTGCCGCGCGCATCGGGGTGCGCCGCCAACCATTCGGCCAAGAAGCGGCGGGCTTCGTCGGCATCGTCAACAAGGGCGATCACATCGGGGGCTTCGGCGCGGGTCATCTGGGCTCGCTCGGGTGGTGTGGAGTACCACGGTTTGTAACAAGCCCCGCAAAGTGCGCGGCCAGTGCAGCGCTTTCACGCACAAGTACTAAGGGCTTAGGGCTTTGACGACAATCGCCGCTCCCCGCTGAAAGGGGAGTAGCGTGCATGGGGCTGGGTTGACGAAGAGGTCAGCCCGCCAATGCCGAGGTGTCGTCAGTACGCGCAGCAGCTCTTCAGTTGCCGCGCCGGTGCCTCAAAGGAAGATGTTTGCGGTGGATTTTTGCCATCGCAGCCTTACGCAAGACCTTTCAGAGTACTACGCTTACATCTGAAAAGGTCTCGTCATGGATACGATCGCGCCGCTTTGGCTCTGGATCACGTTTGTCGCAATCGTTTTGTTTGCGCTCTTCATCGATTTTGTGGTGCTGCGCAAGCAAGGCGCTCACGCAGTAGGCGTGAAAGAAGCGCTGAACTGGTCGATTGTTTGGGTGTTGGTGAGCTTTGCGTTCAACGCCCTCTTTTGGTGGGCCGTGAAAGACACGACGGGATCCACCGAGATTGCCCACGAAAAATCGCTGGAATTCCTCACCGGCTACTTGATTGAAAAATCGCTGGCCGTAGACAACATCTTCGTGTTTTTGATGATCTTCACCTACTTCGCGGTGCCTGCGGAGTACCAAAAGCGGGTGTTGATGATCGGCATCGTGGGCGCGATTGTGTTGCGCACCATCATGATTTTGGTGGGCGGCTGGTTGCTCTCGCAGTTTCACTGGATCTTGTACCTCTTTGGCGCATTTCTGATCCTGACCGGCATCAAGATGTGGTGGGCTGCTGGCAAAGAGCCAGACTTGGCCGACAACCCTGCGCTCAAGCTTTTGAAGAAGGTGATGCCAGTTGCCAAAAACTACGACGGCGAAAAATTCTTCACAGTAGAAAACGGCAAACGGATCGCGACCCCCTTGTTCCTCGTGATCTGTTTGGTGGGTTTGACGGACGTGATCTTTGCCGTGGACTCGATCCCCGCCATTTTTGCCATCACGAAAGACCCGTTCATTGTGCTGACCAGCAATGTGTTTGCCATCCTGGGCTTGCGCGCGATGTACTTTTTGCTCGCAGCGGTGGCTGCCAAGTTCCATTTGCTGAACTACGGTCTGGCTGTGGTGCTGGTCTTCATTGGCATCAAGATGTGCCTGATCGACATCTACAAGATTCCGGTGGTGTGGAGCTTGGGCTTCGTGGTGCT
>JAAFHN010000111.1 GCA_013298415.1 Comamonadaceae bacterium | reverse complement strand
TGAGCAAGCCGCGCATCGTTCCAAGGGGTGAGCGAGCGCAGCACTTTGAGCTTTTCGTCGCGCACCGCATCGGCATGCGCACTGATCGGCGGCTCCATCGCCACTGCGCACAGCAATTGCAGTGCGTGGTTTTGGATCATGTCGCGCAGCGCACCGGTGCCTTCGTAAAACGCGCCCCGGCTTTCCACGCCGAGCTGCTCGCTGATCGTGATTTGGATGTTCGCAATCCATTCCCTGCGCCACAGCGGCTCAAAAAGCGTGTTGCCAAAGCGCAAAGCCAGCAGGTTTTGCACCGAGGGCTTGCCCAGGTAGTGATCGATGCGAAAAATTTGGCCCTCAGAAAACGCTTCGCGCACCGCTGCATTGATGGCGCGGTTGCTGGCCAAATCGTGGCCGAGCGGCTTTTCAAGCACGATGCGTGTGCGCGGGGTGTTGAGACCAGCGGCTTTGAGCTGATCGGCCACTTTGCCGAATAGGCTTGGCGCGGTGGCCAGGTACATCACCACCACCTCCGCCTCGCTCGCAGCAAGCCATGTGCCGAGTGCGGCGTAGCTCTCGGGTTTGCTCAAATCCATGCGCAGGTAGTGCAGCCGCTCGGCGAATCCCGCAAATTCCTCAGCGGTCGGACGTTTGTCGCCTTCCACTTGCGCCAAGCGATCACTCATGAGCTGGCGGTAGGCCTCGTCGCTCATCTGGTCGCGGGCAACGCCCAGGATGCGGCCAGGGGCCAATGTGCCGTGGCGGTGCGCCTGAAAGAGCGCCGGCATGATCTTGCGCCAGGCCAAATCGCCCGTGCCGCCAAACACGATCAGGTCAAATCGGGTGGTGGAAGAAGGTGTCATGCCCGCAATGTAACAAAGTTTCTTCATGTCACCAAGTTACAAAACACCTTGGTCTCTAAAGTAGCCGAGCCTTCCGGCGAGCTTGCGAGCTCACTATGGTTTTCCCGCTCGCCAGCCGACCAGTACGCCCCCTAAACTGTCGGTCTGCATTGAATTGCAATGTAACGAAATAACGACTTTGGAGAGTTGAAATGAAGCGATTGCCCCTCGTGCTGGCTGCCAGCGCGTTTTTTGCGGTGTCTGCGGCGCAGGCTCAAACCGTGAACGTGATCTGCTCGGTGCAAGCCGAGTGGTGCAACATGATTTCCACCGTGTATGCCCGCACCACGGGCACGAAGGTGAACATGGTGATGAAAGGCTCAGGCGAGGCCTTGGCTCAGCTGATTGCCGAAAAAGACAACCCCAAGACCGATGTGTGGTTTGGCGGCACGGGCGATCCTCACTTACAGCTTGCCGAGCAAGGCCTGAGCCAAGAGTACAAATCACCCAATCTGAGCCAGCAGTACCCCTGGGCCCAAGCCCAGGCCGAGCAGAGCAAATTTCGCACGGTGGGCATCTATTCCGGCCCGCTGGGCTTTGGCTACAACCCCGAGCTGCTCGCTAAGAAAAAGCTTCCTGTGCCCAAAACCTGGGGCGATTTGCTGAAGCCTGAGTACAAAGGCGACATCCAGGTGGCCAACCCGGCGAGCAGCGGCACGGCCTACACGATGGTGGCCACGCTTGTGCAGCTCATGGGTGAAGACAAAGCCTTTGAGTACATGAAGGGCCTGCACAAAAACATCAGCCAATACACCCGAAGCGGTACGGGCCCGATCAAGGCCGTGGCGCGGGGTGAGACGGCAGTGAGCATCAGCTTCGTGCACGACGGCCCTGGCGAAAAGATGCAGGGCTTTCCGGTGGAGACCATCACGCCAGCCGACGGCACTGGCGCAGAAATCGGATCGATGAGCATCATCAAAGGCGCGCGCAACATGGAGGCTGCCAAAAAATTCTACGAATGGGCGCTCACCCCGGCCGCGCAAGAAATGGCCGCTGCCGCCAAGCAATTCCAATTGCCCAGCAACAAAAACGCCAAAGTCGACCCCCGTGTGCCCGATTTCAAGAAAATCAAATTCATCAATTACGACTACGCCAAATACGGCGCCAGCGCCGAACGCCGCCGTTTGATCTCCCGCTGGGAAAAAGACGTGAACTCCCTGCCACGTTGAAGCTGAAAATCAATCGATGACTTTTTCAGCGCTTTTCGCGTCCTTTTTGCGCTTTTCGCGTTACTCGGCTGCGCTGCTTCCCTTCGCTTGCGTCGGGGCGGTCTCGGCCCAAAGTCTCAACGTCGTTTGCAGCATGAACCCGCAGTGGTGCCGCAATGCCGCATCGATCTACGAGCGCACGCAAAACGTGAAGGTCAATGTGATCAACAAGCCCACGGGCGAGTCGATGGCGCAGATCGTGGCCGAAAAAGAGCGGCCCAAGCTCGATGTGTGGTTTGGCGGCACGGCTGACCCGCACTTTCAAGCGGCTGAGATGGGCTTGCTAGCCGAATACAAATCGCCCCAGCTCACCCAGCTTCACCCTTGGGCGCAGGCCACCGCAAATGCGTCGAAGCACCGCGTGCAGGGCCTGTATTCAGAGGTGCTGGGCATCGCCTACAACACCGAAATCTTGGCGCGCAAAAAGCTGCCGATTCCGAAGTGCTGGAAAGACTTGGCCAACCCCGCCTACAAGGGCGAAGTGCAAATGGCGAATGCGCAGTCGAGCGGCACAAGCTATGTGGCCATTGCCACTTTTGTGCAGCTGATGGGCGAGGCCGAGGCGTTTGCCTTCATGCGCGGCATGCACCCCAATGTGAGCAATTACTCTCGCCAGGGGCTCGGCCCCATCAAGGCTGTTGCCAAGGGCGAGGCGGCATTCAGCGTGAGCTTCATGCACAACGCGGCGCAAGAAGCTGAAGCCGGCTTTCCGGTGAAATACCTCGCGCCCTGCGAAGGCACGGGCTACAGCGTGGGCGCGATCAGCATTGTGAAAGGTGCACCGCACCTGGCTGAGGCGCAAAAATTTGTGGAATGGGCGCTTTCACCTGCCGGTCAAAAAGTGGCGGCCACCAGCGGCTCCTACCAGTTCCCCAGCAACAAAGCAACGCCGATCCCCGATGGCGCGCCGAAATTGAAAGGCGCAAAGCTGATTGACTACGATTTGCAGAAATACGGCGCTTCCAACGAGCGGCGGCGCTTGATTGCGAAGTGGGAAGCCGAGATACTGAATGCCAAGTGACTTCGCCGATGTCCGTTGGGGCCGAGCCACCCTCCGTTCGGGCTGAGGCACCATCCGTTCGCGCTGAGCCTGTCGAAGCCGAGCCCTTCGACAGGCTCAGGGCGAACGGAGAGTTTGGCGGGTGACAGGTTTGAGCTATTCAAAAACTGTAGCAACAGATGTAATAAATACTGAGACAGAGGTGTAATTTGTCATCAAATTTGGCTTCCACGGCCTCTGCGACGGCCTCCGCAACGGCTTCCGGGCGCGCCCACGCCGGCTCGGCAGCGCCCAACAACGCGATTTGGTTTTGGCTGGCGGTGGGCCTGCTCGCCTACCTGGTGTTCCCCTGGTACGCGATCCAGGATTACAACGGCCTGAAGGCCATTCCCCAGGTGTTTTCGTCTGCCGAAACGGGCAATGGCCTCATGCAGGCTGGCGCGTTTGGCAGGCCATGGCTTTGGTTGGGCGTGCTCGGCCTCTTGATGTGCGGCGCATCTGCGCTGATGGCACCCACGAAAAAGCAAGGCTCGCTGCTGATCGCGGGGGGCGTGGTGGGTTTGCTCGGCTTGCTGGCCACGGCGTTTGCCATCGGGGCGAAGGGCTGGTCGTTCGCGGCCTTAAACGCCAGCTTCGGCGAGATCGCGGTGCAGCAGTTCGGCATTGGCTGGGGCGCAACTGTGGTGCTGGCATCGCTCGTGGTGCTCATGGCTTTTGGCCTGGCGCGGCGGGGCTACTTCAAGGGCGATTTGTTTGTGGCGGCTGCGGTGGTGTTTTGCGCTTCGCTGCTCGCGCTTTTCATCATGTTTCCAGTGCTCAAAGCGCTCAGCGGCGCGTTCTACACCGAAGAAGGCGGCTTTTCGCTTGGCGCGATGTGGAGCCGCATTGGCAACGAGCGCAACTTCGGCATGGGCTGCGTGGTCGGATCCAACAGGTGCGGCGTGGCGTGGAACACGCTCTTTTTGGGGCTGATGACGGCCACCAGCACCACCATCCTCGGCACCATGATGGCGCTGATGGCCGAGCGTGCGAGCAAGCGCTACAACAAGCCGCTCAACATTTTGGCCATGCTGCCGATCATCACGCCGCCCTTCGTGGTGGGCTTGGGTCTCATCTTGCTGTTTGGCCGCGCAGGCGTCGTGAATCAGTTTTTGGAATACGCCTTTGGCATCCAACCCACGCGCTGGTTCTACGGCTGGTTTGGCGTGTGGGTAGCGCAAACTTTTGCGTTCACGCCCATCGCCTTCATGATCATGCGCGGCGTGGTGCAGGGCATTGCGCCCAGCCTGGAAGAAGCCGCGCAAACCCTGCGCGCAACGCCGCACCAAACTTTCATGACCGTGACCCTGCCTCTCCTCAAACCCGGCTTGGCCAATGCCTTCTTGGTGGGCTTCATCGAAAGCATGGCTGATTTTGGCAACCCCATCATCGTGGGCGGGCAGTTCAGTGTGCTGTCTACCGAAATCTTCTTTGCCATCGTGGGCGCGCAATACGACCAAGGCCGCGCCGCATCGCTCGCCTGGATCTTGACCACCTTTGCACTCGCCGTGTTCGCGATCCAGCGCGGGCTGCTGGGCAAACAGAGCTTCACCACCGTGAGCGGCAAGGGCGATTCAGGCATTCCGATGGCTTTGCCCAATTCGGTGAAGCGCGTGGTCTACACCGTGGCATTGCCCTGGATCGGCTTTACCGTGATCGTGTACCTCTTTGCGTTTGCAGGCGGCTTTGTGCAAACCTGGGGCCGCGACTACACGCTCACGCTGGCTCACTTCAAAAACGCCTTCGCGCTGGAAATGGGTCAACACGGCTTGGTGTGGGCTGGCACGGCCTGGAATTCTTTTTTCACCACCATCAAATTGGCAGCCATTTCCGCACCACTCACGGCGGCCATCGGCTTGATGATTGCCTATTTGCTGGCCCGCACGGAATTCAAAGGCCAGGGTGCATTTGAATTTTCTGCCTTGCTGGCATTTGCGATCCCGGGAACCGTTTTGGGCGTGAGCTACATCTTGGCTTTCAACGTGCCGCCTTTTGAATTGACGGGCACGGCCATGATCATCGTGCTGTGTTTCATGTTCCGAAATTTGCCCGTTGGCGTGCGCGCGGGCACAGCGGCCTTCAAGCAGCTGGATAAGTCTCTTGACGAAGCCAGCCTCATGCTGCGCGCAAGCTCAGCGCAAACCCTGCGCCATGTGGTGCTGCCCTTGCTCAAGCCCGCCATCGTGGCGGCGCTTGTGTACAGCTTCGTTCGCGCCATCACCACCGTGAGCGCCGTGATTTTCCTGGTCACTGCCGAAAACGAGCTGGCCACCACCTACATCATTGGCCGCGTGGGCAATGGCGACTACGGCGTGGCTTTGGCCTACTGCACCGTGCTCATCCTCCTCATGAGCTGCGCCACCGCCTTGATCCAATTTTTGGTGGGCGAACGCAAGCTGGGCCGCAGGAAAGTGGCCCACAAGCTCACGTCCACTCAGGGCATGCATTGACATCGGAAACACCATGAGCATCGTTTTCAAAGACATCACCAAACGCTACGGCGCAGACCCCTCCGCGCCCTTGGCGGTGAAGGGCATCAGTTTCGAAGTGCCCAAGGGCACGCTCACCACGATCCTAGGGCCATCGGGTTGCGGCAAAACCACCACGCTGCGCATGATCGCGGGGCTGGAGTCCCCCACGTCCGGCCAAATCATCATCGACGGCAAAGACGTGACCACGCTTGGGCCTGCTCAGCGCAATGTGAGCATGATGTTTCAGAGCTACGCGCTTTTTCCGCACATGGATGTGGTGGAAAACGTGCAGTACGGCTTGAAGATGAGCCATGTGCCCAAGGCCGAGGCACATGCGCGTGCGGTGGAGGCGCTGAAAAACGTGGGCCTGGTGGGCTACGACGAACGCCTACCGAGCGAACTTTCCGGCGGGCAGCAGCAGCGCGTGGCACTCGCCCGTGCCCTGGTGCTGGAGCCTGCGGTGCTGCTGTTCGATGAGCCGCTCAGCAACCTGGATGCCCGCCTGCGCCGCGCCATGCGCGAAGAAATCCGCAGCATCCAGCAGCGTTTGCAGCTCACCGTGGCCTACGTCACCCACGACCAAGCCGAGGCATTGGCCGTGAGCGATCAGATCATCGTGATGGATCAAGGCATCATCGCCCAAGCGGGCAGCCCGCAAGCGCTGTATGAATTTCCGCAATCGGAGTTTGTGGCGGGCTTCATGGGCGAAGCGGCGCTCCTGCCGGGCGTGGCGCAGGCCGACGGGCAAGTGGCACTCGGCCCCTTGCGCATCAGCCCGCGCACGACCGTGAACGCCGGTGCGGTGAAGGTCGCCGTGCGGCCCGAAGCCTGGCTGATCGGCGCTGTGGGTGCTGCCGGATTGGCCGCCAAGCTGGAAAAGCGCGCCTACCTGGGCAGCGTCTATGAATACACCTTCGCCACCGAGCTTGGCCCCATCTTCGTCGTGAGCGCCGATTTGGCAAATCCGCTCAACCCCGGCAGTGCGGCGAGCCTGAGCCTCAGCGAGCATGGCGTGAGCGTGGTGCAGGCGGTGTAAGGACAGCAGGGCCTGAAACGACTCTTGGTCATGCGCTGCTTTGCAGCTTGATCGAGGCTTTCATGAAAAATCCTTCACTTGTCCAGCTAATCATTGCATCAAGCGCTTCAAAAAAAATAGCGATTTCGCTCGGACTAGCCGTCACAACGGCATTCGCAAGCGCGCAAGGCGCAGGTGTTTGCAGTGCCACGAGCGGCTTGGGCATCAACCCGGTGATTGAGCTCTACACCTCAGAAGGTTGCAGCTCCTGCCCGCCCGCCGACCGCTGGCTGAGCAAGCTCAAAACCACGCCATCTCAGGCCGTGGTGCAGGCGTTTCACGTGGGCTATTGGGATTACATCGGCTGGGTGGATCGGTTTGCCGTGCCGAGCCACACGCAGCGCCAGCGGCAAATTGCCGCAGCCAATGGCTTAAGCAGCATTTACACCCCGCAGCTGGTCAAAGACGGCCAAGACTGGCGCGCTTGGGTGTTTGCTTCGCAAAACACGGTGTTGCAACCCGCTGGCTCGGCCAAGCTGGCGATCAGTTTGTCGCGGGATGCCCAGGGCCAGGTGCAAGCTCAGGTGGTGCCGACTGCGCCAGGCGACGCGGGCCTGAGCTGGTCTGCGTATTGGAGCGTGACCGAGCATGCCCATGCCAGCCGAGTGAATGCTGGCGAAAACAAGGGCGAGCACTTGCTGCACGACCACGTGGTGCGGCAGTACACACCGGTGGGCCAGTACAGCGGGGCGCAAACTTTGCGCTTTGTGCCGATTGCCGCGAGCGTTGGGCATCCGCAGCGTGTGAATTTGGTGCTGCACGAGCCGAAAACTGGCAAAACCCTGCAAGCCTTGAGCCTCGCCTGCGGCTGACGTCGTCACCTTTCGCCGTTCGGACTCGAAACGAACCGGCGTGAAGGCTTGGA
>JAAFHN010000023.1 GCA_013298415.1 Comamonadaceae bacterium | reverse complement strand
CGCCTCCAACTCTTGCATTTGCGCGCTTCGCATTCTTTCGATGGCTTGTTGGTTGCGTCGGCGCTCTTCGCGCTGCTGCAGGGCCGCGCCCACAAAAAACACGAGGCTTGTGATCATCACCGGCACCGGTGAGGTGAATTGGCGCACCACGGCCGAGCTGTCGAGCCCCAATATGGTGGCGTAGAGCGGCGCATTCAGCAGCACCTCCGAGCTGATGCCCACGATGGCCAAGGCCGCGGGCGCGTACCCGCGCCAGTGCTGGCCGAGCGCCACCGTGAGGCAGCAAACGAGGATCAACCAGTTGGCCTGCACCAGCAGCGGTGTGGCGCGCATGCTCTCGGCCTGGCCGAGCGCTGCGTATGCGGCGAGCGCCAAAGTGGCGATCATCAGCAGGGCAAAGAGCGCGTTCAGTTGCTTGCCCAAACCGCCGGGCCGCAGATAGATCCAGAAAAAGAGTAAGGAGAGCAGGGCATTCAAGCCCGCCATCAGGTGAGTGAGTCGCGCGAGCTGCAACACCCAGGCTTCAGACAGCGCCAAGTACAGCAAGCCCAGTTGTTGCAGTTGCCATGCAGCCAGCAGCGCCACCCGCAGGCCCAGCACCAAGGATGCCAATTGCCACTGAAACGCCGCGAAACCCAGCGCAAGCGCCGCCACCGTGAGCATCGCCCCGATGAGCAGGGTATCTTCCAAATTCACCTGGGCCGCGCTTGCCAGCAGTTCATCAGGGTCTGCCAATTGCAGGCTCAGATTCAGCGAGGTGTTGCTCGCCACCAGCACGTAGGCGGTTTGAAACGCGTCGCCGGCCAAGTTCAGAGGGAAAACGATGTTGGGCGAGTTCACGCTGCGATTGAGCCCGTGCACCTCCGCGCCGCCGAAGGCTTCATTCCAGGCGCCGTTTGGGCTGGGGCTGTGAAAGCTCACGCGAGTAAGCCGCGCGGGCAGCACCTCCAAGAATGCAGAAGCACGCGTGGCAGCGCTGTTGTGCAGTTTCACCCGGATCCACAGGCTTTCCCGTTTCCATCCCATCGATGCAGGCAGCACGAGTGGCTGCCAGTCAGTGCGCTGCAGCACATCGGCAAGCCGCAGGCTGGCATCCGCCAACACATAGTCTTGCGAAACCAGAACCACGGGTGAGTTGGAAAAGCTACCGAGACCGGGCTTCTTCGTGTGAAAACCGTAGCCCAGGTGAGCGATCAGCGCGCCACAGAGGATGCACGCCACGCTGATCACCAAGCGCTGCGCAAGGAGCGGCAGTGGCCAAGCTCGCATGTGGCTCAAGTCAACCGAGGCTTGCTGCGCTGCGGGCCGCGCGATTCAAGGCGTGCCTGGGAATGCATCGGCAGCTGGAGCTGGGCTTGCCGCGACGCCAGCGGATTGTCTGTATTCGGTCGGCGTCACGCCGAAGCGCCGCCGAAAGGCGTAGGTGAAGGCAGCGATCGCCTGGTAACCCACTTGCTCCGCAATCAGGTTGATGGGTGTTTGGCTGTGCAGCAGCAGCTCGCAAGCTCTGCGGTGGCGCTCTTCTCGCATGTACTCGAAGACGGCGAAGCCCGTGTAGCGACGAAACTCATGCGTGAGCCGTCGCTCGTTGGTGCCAATGGCGTGGGCGAGCTCGGTGAGGGAAGGGCTCTGCGCCAAGTCCGCCAGGATGTGCGCCTGCGCTTTTCGCACCAATAGCTCACCCGTGCTGATCCATTGGGTGGACGGTGATGAAACTGGTTGTGCATCGCGCGCTCCGCCTGCAACATGGCTGGGCGGCTCCGGCGCCAACGCGCCGCTGACTCGCTCTCGGCTGATGCGCAAATGCACCCGAAGCCTTGCGGAGACTTCCTTGATGGCAAAAGGCTTGGTGATGTAGTCCACCGCGCCCAGCGCGAATCCCTGGAGTTTGTCGTCTAGGGCGTTGGATGCCGTCAGGAAAATGATCGGCAGGGCGGCCAGGCGCGGATCGCTTTTCATGCGCCTGCAAGTGGTGGGTCCGTCCATACCCGGCATGTACCAATCGAGCAGCACCAAATCGGGCTGCTTTTGCAGTGCGAGCGCGATGCCTTGCTCGCCACCTTGCGCGGCGATGATGAGGTAGCCTTCGTCGCGCAGCAACTGGGCAAGCAAGCGGATGTCTGCGGGGTTGTCGTCGATCACCAAGATCGTGCCCGTTCCGCCGACGCTGAGCGCGCTGCTGGGCGTTGGCTTTTGGCCGAGCGGCTGTGAGGGGTTGAGAGATGCGTGCACGAAACCCCCTTCTCTAGGCTGTGATTTGCGGTGTCACAGCTTAAAGGGAATCGCCACGAAAACCTGCGCCTCCAAGCCGCTCGCTCGCGGCGCAGCGCAGGGCTGCAAGCGAAGCAGGCCATCGCGCACCACGCTGACGCACTGGTCTGCGGTTTGCAGTTTCAACTGGAAGCCCGGCTGCTCGCCTGGCTGCCCATGCGGGATCGCTACCCAATTGGGCAAAGGTGCCGCGCTTTCGCAACGACTCACATAGAGCGCGCCTGCATGGTTGGCGCGCACGCACTGCGCGGCACCAAAGCCGTGGGCCAAGAGCGGTTTGCCGTTGCCTTGCAAAAAGAGGTGGTGAGCGGGCGTGAAAGGCGTGCAGGGCCCCAGTTGGAGCTGGGCCACCGCGCCTGGGCGCATGGCCACGCATTGCTGTGGGTCGGATTTGAGTTTCAGCACCGTGCCGTCTTTTGCACCGCTGGCCATCGCCATCGCGTAGGGGGTGCTGGCTACCACGGGCGCGGTTTTTTGGCTGCTGAAGCTGCGTTTTTGCGTGTCGCCACACGCGGGTGAGCGCACCGGGTAAAGATCGGCCTGCTGCGTCAGCGCCAAGGCTTTTGTCGTGAAGAGCTCGCTGCGCTGGCGCAGGCCAAGTGCCTGTTGTAAGTCGGCGCGATTCGGTCGACTCTCGCCGCCGTTTGCCAACATGCTGGGCATCAGCTGGGCGTAAATGCCGTCAAGTGCGGCAACTGCGGCGCGCTCTGCTGCGAGCTCTGCTTGCGGCTCGGGGCGACCCGTTTGCCTGGCTTGTGCGAGGCTTGGGCCAGCCGCGCCAGCCGCCAGGATTTGCGTGTAAGCCAGATCGATCGCGATGCGCGACTGCTCAGCTTGCAGCGCCGGTGCAGGCAAAGAGCCAGCGCTTTTTGGGACGCAGAGCATGCCGAGCGCCGTGCCGTTGGCGGGGCACTGCGTCTGCGCGCATGCGTTGCTGCCTACGGCGGTGTAGAGCGGGTCGCAGCTTTCCTGAGCCTGCGGTCGCACGTACACATCGCGAACGCAGACGCCATCATGGGCAAAAACCTGGGTGCTCAGCGCTGCGGCCGCCAAAAACACCATTTGCCGAAGTCGCGTGGAAAACGAGACGCTCCCACCAGTGCTTGACACCGCCGGTCCGGGAAGAGGGTTTGTCGCGAGGATCATGACGAAAAGGGTGAAGCCTGCCGCTTGCCTTCAGCGGAACTCAGCATAGTCGAGCAGCGCCATGGGAGGTAACACGCCGAGTTGTTGTGCCGTGTTCACGCGCACCACGTAAGCGAAGCGGCGCAGGGTTTCGATCGGCACGGGCGCGGCATCGGCTTTGAGCGACAAGAGTTGCTGCGCTTTGAGCCCCGCGAATTGGCCCACGTGCAAAAACTTGGACACCAAGCCTGCGAGCACCGGGTAGCGGGGCGCGATTTGCGATTCAGTGGTCGCAAAAGTGGGCAAGCGAACGCGCAGCGCTGCTTGCGCAATGGCATCCAAATTGCTGAACAAAAACGTATCCGGCCCCAGTACCAGCCAATCTGCACCTTTGCCCTTCATATCCGCCAATACGTCTTCAATCCCGAAGGCGGTTGTCACATTCACCTCGGTTACGGCAAACGGCCGCGCGTCGATGCTGAAGCCCTCTTTTTGCGCGAGCAGCTCCCATTCCTTGATCGCAGCCACAGAGTTGGGCTCAGCACGGTTGTAAACCATGCCAATCCGGCGCGTTGGCAGATAGCTGTTGAGCGCTTGCCACTGCGCGCGCGCGGAAGGCACGTGTGACACACCGGTGAGCTTGCGCTCGGGCCTGATCAGATCCTTGACCAACTTCACGCCTTTGGGGTCAGCCACGAGTGCGAACACATGCGGAATTTCGCTGCCAAAAGTGGCATCGGGTTGTTCAAACGTGCCAACCAGACCGAGCGTGGCCGGGGTGCCCCAGGTGTAGACCAAGTCCGGCTTGTTGCGCATCAAATCAACACTGATCACACGCAGCTTTGCACGGTCTTGCGCGGCATCGTAAGTGGTGATCTTGGGCGTCCAGGCGTTCGCCCGCAAGTACTCGCGAAAGCCTTTTTCGACATCGGTTTCTCCGCGCCAGGTGACCATGGCAACGCGGGGGGATTGAGGTCGCAGGATCGCGGCCGTTTGGGCGGCAGCAAGCAAGGGCAGCCCCGTGCCAAGGCTTGCGGCCAGACCGCTTGCGAGCACCTGGCGCCGATTGAAGGGCGGCTGAGTGATGTGAATAGATGTCATCGTGCTCCCCTTGCGGGTACCGCTGAGGCAGCGGCTTTGATGAAGGTGATGCCGAGCAGCGCGCAGCCGCAAAGCAGTGAAGCCGCTGCAATGCCTTTGACAGCGCCATCAGCCCCCCAGGCCGCGATCAGTGCACCAAAGGCGAGTGGGCCGAGCGCGCTTCCGGTTCTTTCCAGCAGCCGGTAGTAGGCAAACACGGCATTGTTGCCATGCTGTGCGATTTCTCGTTCAGCGGCTTGCTGAATGGCCGTGGCCTGCGGCGTGGTGCTGAGCGCTTGCGCGATCCCAAGCAAGGCCATTGCAACGCCCGCACCCAGCATGCCACCCACGCCAATCAGCAGTGCGCCAGCAATGCCCGACAAGATCATGCCTGCGCTCACGAGCAAATGGTGGGCGCCGCTTGCGAGCCGCCGCCCGATGTACTGAGTCAGCGCCGTGACGCCCGGCATGCACAGGATCATGAGCAATCCATACAGCATCATCAATCGGCCCGCCATCGCAGAACTGTAGCCCGCTTGCGCGGCAGCAATTGGTGCGAAGTAAAAGCAGTAACCCACCAGCAGAAGTTTCGCGGGCATCGCCGACAACACGATCAGCGAAACAAACTGGGCGTTTTTGAGCAAGGTCCAGGGCAAATTGCCGGCCCCACTCGCTGCACCCTGGTTTGGGGCCGGCATGGGGGAGGCGATAGTCGTGGCAGATCGGCGCTTGGCGGTCGCGTGAGCACTTTGGCACAAACCAAGCGCTGCAAGACACAGCAGCGACGCGACCCCCAAGGCCGTGGTAACGCCGTAGGCATCAGCCAGCATTCCGCCCAATTGCGGTGCGCACACAAGCGAGACCATGATCACGGTGACAAAGATGCCAAGCGTGGGGAGGCGTGTGCGAGCATTGGTGTGCATCAGAATTTCGCTTTGCACCACCATGAATGCGAGCGCCCAGGCCACACCGCTTGCGCCCCGGCACAGCGTCATGGCGAGCAGATCTGACTGCATCGCGGTGAGGCCGTGAGAGCAGGCCGCCAGGGCCGCGCTGAGCGAGAGCACGCGGAGGTGACCAAATCGGTCGATCCAACGAGACAGCAGGGGTTGAGCCAAGGCCACGCAGAGCATGAAGACTGCCAGTGGAAGCCCGGCTGCGATGGCAGGGTTCAGTTGGCCGAAGCTGCTGGTCAGGTTGGAGCTGAGCGCCGGCAAGAAGCTCCGAGAGAGGTCTTCAGCACACAAGATCAAGAAAAACGGCAGCCTCAGGCCGCGCAGTGTCACATCGACCGTCTGATCATCGCCTTCGCTTGCCTTCGGCGCGGAGCGCGCTTGGATGGGGTTTGCGTTGCCCACCGTAGCTGCTGCGGCTGCACCAACAGCGACCGTGAGCCGGGGCAGGTGCCGCTGCAGCACGCTGGGCACGTGGATGCTCACGTGCTCAGCGTTTGCGGCCTCGCGCAGCCGTTTCACCAGTTGGCCCACTGGCTGCAATAGGCTGCGGCCAAGCAATGCGTAGGTCAGCTCCAGCGTGATGAACACCACCGCTACCAAAATGAACGCGAAATCGATGGCCAATTCAATGACCACCTTTCGCGCGAAGGTGGGATCAGCCCTAGCGGCAACTGTGATCTGGTTTGACGCTGAGGCAGTGCGTTCAGCGGCGGCCAAGAAGCCCTCTTCACCCGCACGGTGAACCACGTCGCCGGTCTGCACCGTGATTGCGGCAATCCCCGGAATGTCGCGCTGCATCTCGCCGATGCGCTCTGAAATGCCGGGCATCCTGGAGGTGTCAAAGCCCAGTTGTTGGGCATGCTCCAGCGTGGCCGACACGTTACGAGCCACGGCATCGGCTTTTTTCCCGATCTCTTGCGTCACAGGTGTGGTGGCATGCTTGTACGCGAGGGCTGCTACACCGCTCATGAGCACTACCACGACGAAGACGACCCAAGAGACCAGGTGCAAGGTCAGTCGACGGATGGGGTCAAAGCCCGCGTTCAGGTTTTGGCTCATGGGGCTGTCAAACCTGGGGTGCGCGAGCCGAGCACGGGGGATAAGAAATCACGCCAGCGCCCTGTTTGGCCATGCTCTTGGGGCTGAGCGGGACTGCATGCGGCTTCAATTTGCGAAAAGTACGCCTTCACCCCCCGGCGAAGCCCCCAAAACATCGCAGCCGCGCCCAGCAACCATGCGAGCACGCAGGCCATGCCCAGCTGCCACCGCGCCTGCTCCGCCGCAGCTCGCAACGGTTTCGCGTCGATGTCAGCCCCCAAGCAGGCTTCCACCACATCAAAGCTGTTGGTCACGCTGCGTACGACCCGAATGCTGCTCGCATAGGACAGCGTCAAGAATCGCTCACGCAAGCCGTCCGTGCACAACGCCGATGCGTGGACGGTCTTGCCCACCCGCGAATCGTCCGAGGAGTGGAGAATCCGACCGGTCCGTGCGTAGAGATCCAGCGCGGCAATCGATCCGTCACTTGCCACCTGGCGCTGAAGCACGCTGGCGAGCGTGCGCATTTCTTCAGGCGTGATGCCGAGCGCGATGTTGTTTTCTGCCACTTTCTCCACTTGGGCGAGGATGAGCTTGACCCGGTCTGCCAGCACTGCGCGTGCGGACTGCTCCACTTTGTAGCTCGCCATCAAAAACGCCAGTACGCAGGCGATCCCGCAAATCAGCACACTCAGCCAAAGCAAGCGACGGTCAATCGATGCCATGCGAATCCAATGTGGTTTCGATTTGCGTGCGCACGCTGGGCCAGTCTTCGCGCAAGATGCTGAACATGATGGAGGTGCGGTAACGCCCATCGGCCATTTTCAAATGTCTGCGCAGCTCGCCTTCTCGCTTGGCGCCCATGTTTTCCATGGCCTTGAGCGAGCGTTGGTTGAGCACATCAACTTTGAACTGAACGCGTTCCATCTGAAAGTGCTCGAACGCGAGATTCAGCATTGCAAGTTTGCTATCGAGATTGACGCCTTTGCCCTGGTGGTTGAGGCCAATCAGGGTGCCGATCTCCACGCAATCGTTGGCCCACTCAATCTCCAAGAAGCGGGTGATGCCGATGGTGACTGCTTTCATACCTGGGCTTTGAGCAGGCAAGATGATCGCAAACGGCATGTCTGAGCCCGCGCGCTGGCGCTCCAAAAACATGTGAACCACGAGTGGGATGCCACCATCGCGGTACAAGTGGGAGTCCATCAAGTGCGACCACACCTTCTCCCACGCCTGCTCGCCCGTGCAGCTTTCGGTCAAGCCCTGAATATGAAACGGAGACAGGGGCTCGAGGACGACCTTGCGGCCTCCGATTTGGGTGGGCAGTCTCGGGTTCATAGTCGGATCCGGTTCAGGGTAGGGTGATGTGTTTCACGAGCGGCGCAATGTCTTCCGCCTTCAGAGCCGCAGCAAGGTCCGACATCGCGGCCTCGTGCTGGGCAATGAAAGACGAATAAGCATGCTCGCCGATGAAAAAGTAGCGCGCCACGGTGGCTTCCAGTAAGCGGCTCCAATTTGGCGAAGCTTCTTGCAAGTGCACGAGCTTTCCGGGTAGCCAGTTGTTGAAAACCATGGCGCGTTCCAAGCCGTTGTTGAGCACCGTGTTTTTGGTGGCGAAAGCCACGCGCAATCTGTCCAAATCGCTGGGATCGTGGATCAGCACCGTGAAGCGCGACACGCCAGAGCTGGGTTGATTGAGCTGCCACAGCAAGCGCGACCACTCCATTCGATTTGCGCAGGGGATCAGGGCAATTTCCGGCACGGGCTCGGCAAACATGTCGCCCGGATCGGTGGATTGGCGTGCGAGCCTGAAGGTCAAACTCAATGCCTTTCCGGGGTTGCGCTCGAAAAAGCTTGCCGGGCTGCTGCCGTCGCCGTAGCGCGCCAACACTTCGTCCATCGTCACGGGGCGCTGCGTCTTGTCTTGCGCGCGCTCGAAGAAGAACATGCGGCCAGACAGGATGGACTCCTTGGCGCTCAGCGTTTGCAAGGTGCGGTACATCATGCCTGTGACAAACGTGAACTCACCGGGTACCCGGTCGCCTTGGAAGAGTGAAAACGGGGCCTTGCTTGCCAACTCTGGGCGAGCCTTGATGGCGGCATTGGCTGCTTCCCGGTAGGCCAAGAAGCGCCGGTTGGTGCGGATGTATTGGCTGTCTTGCAGGTCTTCGGCGCGAAGTCGGTAGTGCTCGCGCATCAAGTCGGTGCCGCGCAAGTCAAAGCGCTCGTCGTCTTTGGGGTACTGCGCCTTGGTTTCGCGGAAGTTTTCCGTGACGATGGATGGAATCAGAACGATCACGACTTCGCGCTTTTCCCCGCGCTTGGCTTCGCGGCCAAAGAGTTTGCCCAGCACTGGGGTTTCGCCTAGGCCGGGTACTTTTTCGTCCTGTCCGGTGGAGCTGCGGCTGACCAGGCCCCCGATGATGAGGGGAAAGCTGTTGCGGATCCGCGCATAGGTTTGCACGCGCCGCGTGGAAATCGACGGGGCCGAGGCCAGCACCAGCTTTGTGGTGGGATCGATGACTTGCAAGTCTTGGTTGGGCACCGTCGCCGACACTGTGGCGTCTACTTGCAGGCTGATTTCGCTGTTGTCTTCGCTGATGCGCGGCCGCACGTTCAGCAAAATGCCAGTCGGGATGTACTGGAAAGAAAAGGCCACACGCCCGCCCGATCCGGTTCCGGTGTCGCGCGAGGTGGAAATGGGGATATCGGTGCCCACGCGGATCGTGGCTTGGCGGTTGTCCAAGGTGATGACCGATGGCCGGGACAGCACCTCTGCTTGGTTCTTGGCCACCACTGCGTTGATCCGGTTTTTGATTTCTGTGGGAGAGATGAATTTCGTCGTGTCTCTTCCGAAGGTGAAAGTGAAGTCACCCGGGCTGAGCTGTTGGGCGGCACCGAGCTGGATGGATCGGTTGTCTTTGGACGCCCCCCACTGCACGCCGAGTTCGCGCAATCCTGCTTCACTGATCTCGATCACGAGGCCTTCGACGTAGACCTGTCTCGCAGGCTTGTCGATCACTTGGTTGACTGCCCGCCGCACCCGCTCCAGCTGACCTGGGTAGGAGGGGTGATAGAGCACGAGCAGTTGCGTGGCAGGGCCTGCCACGGTTTCAGGCAATTGGTTGGCGGCGCTGGGCACCACGGTCAAGCCGAGGGAGTCGCGCTGGAGGTTTGAGCCACCGCCGCCGCCAGCGGATACCTCTGCGCCCACCAAGCCTGTCGTGCGCAGGTCTGCCGCAGGCAGTTTGATGATGAGCGGCAGGCGATCCAAGTTCACAGAAGAGGGCAGGTTGCGCAGTGCCTGCATGCGAGAGCCCGCAGCGGCACCGCCCGCGCTCCCGCCAAAGGAGCCGGAAGCGTTTGACCCGAAGCCGCCGCCGAACCCGCTGCCGGAACTCGATCCGAACGAGCTACCGCCAGCAGCGCTGCCTCCGAACGAGCTGCCGCCAAAGCTCCCACCGAAGCCGCTTTGCCCGCCTGTCTGCGCGGGAGGAGACCCTGGCGCAGCCGGGCGATCCGTGTCGTCATCGCCCTTGAACGAGGTGTCAGTGCTCACGCCTTCTGAATCGGTGATGGCAGTGAAGCCCATCGAGCGAAGCGCGAAGATGGCGGCATCGGCATCCACGTAGCTCAACTCGATGGTGCGGGAGTCAAGCTCGCCCAGAGCGAGCGCGCCTGTCACGCGCCTGCGCTCGGCGAGCGCGGTGCGAAGGCTGCGGACCAAGCTGCCATCTGTGATTTGCGCGAGTGGCGTGAGCTGCTCGGGCTGACCGAGGGGATGTGCTTGGCCTTGCACCACGAGGGTGGCAAGGCGGCGCGGCGGCCTGCTGAGTGTGAGTGAGACCAGCTGTCGTTGCCCGGTAGCGGCGCGAACCAAGGTGATGGTGCCCGTTTGCGCGCGCTCTACATCGATGGCGTCGCGGCTGCGGTCTGCGGCAATGCTGTCGTCGTCCGCTTCGTTGGACACGGAGCTCCCGATCACGGCAAAGCCTTGCGTGCGGACCAGATGCTCTGCCAAATCTGCCAGCAGTTGGCGGCTGTCTTGCGCCAGCACGCGCCCAACAGAAAAAGCTCGTTCACTGGGGCTGCGCACTTCCGCCGGGTCGGCAACGGGTGCGGGGGCTGGGTTGCCGAAACCGGAGGGGGCAGGCGCACTGCCAAAGGGCGAGCTCGGGGGCGCGCCGAAGCCCGGCATGGCAGGCGGGGCGCTCGGCGGGGAGGAGGGAGCCGCAAAGCCAGGGGCGGAGGGTGCGCCGAAGCCCTGCGCCCAACCTGCTGCATGCGGCGTTAGCATGGTCACGATCAACGCGAGGGACACGGCTCGTCGCAGTGCCGGGGCCAACTGGGCGCGGCGAAGCGGTAGCGTTGCAAGATCAAAACGATTCATGGCAAGGCAGTTCCTGTGAAGCAAATCTCAATCACAGGAATATAGAAGAGACGCGCTTACAGTCGCAGCTTTTTTTGCGGGACTGCGCTGGATCGTGGCGCGGACGCGAAAGCGATGGTGCGGCATCCGTCAAGTGTCCGCTCAGCATGGGCTGGATCGCCGCGAGCCCTCGCAAGCGGTAGCGGCTGCGACACATCTGGTCGCTGCGTCGATACTGAGGCACTTGCGAGCGAGGACGAGTTGGCAAACTTCCAAGCGCTATCATTGCCGCAGCGCTCACGGGGGCGCAGGAGAAGCACGGCCTACACCCACGAGGTGCGAGCGCCCTGACAGAGGATCCACATGAGAATGACGCTAGCGTACTTTTGCGTGCTTTTTGCCGCGCTCTTGCCCATCGCTTGTGCGGGCATCGGGAAGTGGGGCATGTTCAACACCCCTCGGCGCGATGGCGGCTTCGACAACCACGATCCCCGGACTTGGTGGTCCAGGCAAACCGGTTTTCGCGCCCGAGCCAATGCGGCGCAAGCCAACACCTTTGAAGCGCTGCCCTTCTTTTTCGCGGCTGTGATCATCGCGCACCAGCTGAAAGTCAATCAGGCGGTGCTCGACTTGCTCGCGTTTTTTTGGCTGATGCTCAGGGCCTGCTACGTGTTTGCGTACCTGGCCGACGTGCCCAAGCTGCGGTCCGCGATCTGGATTTTTGCCCTGGTGGTCAACATCGGCATATTGCTCGCAGGGATGTGGCGATGAAGCGGGGTGCACATGGGCTTGCGATTGCGCTTTTTGCCGCAATTGCAGCGTGCCTCACGGCCTGCTCAAACGACCCGCATCCAGAAGGCAAGGCTGCTGAAAACGCGCTTTTCGACACCTTCCAGGAGCGCAGCCCGCGCTACTTGGATCCCACGGCGAGCTACAGCAACCCAGAAAGCAAATTCACGTTTCAGATTTACGAAACGCTCTACAACTACCACTACTTCAAGCGCCCCTACACCTTGCAGCCGCGATTGGCGGCCGAGCTGCCGCGCGCCAAATACTTGGACAAAGCTGGACAGCCGCTGCCCGACGACGCACCCGCAGACCAGATTGCGGAGAGCGTGTACGACATCAAAATCATTCCAGGGGTGAAGTTTCAGCCTCACCCGGCCCTTGCGATGGATGAAAAAGGCACTTACCGCTACCACGCCATGAAGGCCGGCGATGTGGCGGCCAAGCGCGCGCCTTCCGACTTTGAGCACCAGGGCACGAGGGAGCTGGTGGCAGAAGACTTCGTGTACGCCATGAAGCGGCAGGCAACGACGCGCATCGAGGCGCCGATTTTCGGCATCTTCAGCGAATACGTGATCGGTCTGAAAGAGTACGGAAAGCTCATCAAAGTTGAAGACGAAAAGCTCCGCAAAGGCATTGATGCCAACTCCCCCGACAAGCCCTTCTTGGACTTTCGCAAATACCCGCTCGAAGGGGCCGTGGCGCTCGACAAGTACACGGTGCGCTACCGCATCAAGGGCAAGTACCCGCAGTGGAAGTATTGGCTCACGCTGCCGTTTACTTCGCCGATTCCTTGGGAAGCCGACGCCTTCTACGCACAGCCCGGCATGAGCCACAACGCGCTCAGCTTGGTGACTTGGCCGCTCGGCACCGGGCCGTACATGATGACGGTGTACGACCGTGATCGCCAGCATGTGCTGAAGCGCAATCCCCATTTCAGGGGAATCCCATTTCCTTGCGAAGGCATGCCTGAAGATAAAGCAGCTGGGCTTTTGGCCGATTGCGGCAAGATGATGCCCTTCATCGACACGGCTTATTCCAATGTGGAAAAAGAACCTGTTGCTCGTGAATCCAAATTCATCCAGGGCTACTTGGACACACCTGAAATGGAGCGTCCAGACACGGGTAATGAATTCTTGGTGTATCAGCAAGACAGCAATGAAGTTGCTAAACTGTATGAAGAACGTGGCTTTAAATTTCCGCGCATCGTAGACATTTCCAATTGGTACTTGGGCTTCAATTGGATGGATCCTGTCGTTGGCAAAGGTGATACGCCTGAGCAACAAATACGAAATCGCAAGCTGCGCCAGGCGCTTTCAATCGTGATTGATTGGGAAGAAGGCTACAGCAAAGTCTTCCCCAAAAAAGCCGGCGAAGCTGCGCATGGCCCTTTGCCTGGTGGACTGTTTGGCAGCAGACACGGCACGGTCGAAGGACATAACCCTGTCACGCACAAAGTGGTGAATGGCAAAGTGGTGCGCCGCAGCATCGAAGAAGCCAAGAAATTGCTCACCGAAGCCGGATATCCTGGCGGGCGAGATGCCAAAACAGGCAAGCCATTGGTGTTGAACTACGACTATCAACGCCAACCGACCGCTGAATTGAAAGCCGAACTGGATTGGATGGTGAAGCAGTTTGCGAAAATTGATGTGCAACTGGACATCCGCGCGACAGACTACAACCAGTTCCAAGAAAAGGTGCTCAAAGGCAAGCAGCAAATTTTCTGGTGGGGTTGGTTGGCCGATTATCCCGATCCAGAAAACTTCTTGTTTCTCCTTTACGGC
>JAAFHN010000521.1 GCA_013298415.1 Comamonadaceae bacterium | reverse complement strand
CACGGTGATGCTCGGCGTTGCAGATTTTTTGAAGGCCTGGGGTTGGCCGCTTTTGGGGGCAGTGGTACTTGGCGGCTTTGGCCTGCGCGAAGCTTGGCGGCGCGAGCCCACGGCCACGCGCTTGGATGCCGCCTTTCTGCGCGCGCCCGTGATCGGCCGCCTGGCAAGGGGCTACAACGCAGCCAGATTCGCCTCCACCTTGGCCATGCTCAGTGGTGCTGGCGTGCCCATTTTGAAAGCGCTGCAATCCGCAGGCGAAACGCTCAGCAACCGCGCCATGAAAGCGAATGTGGCCGAGGCCGTGGTGATGGTGCGTGAGGGCGCGCCGCTGGCAAGTGCCTTAGACGCTGGCAAAAAATTCCCAAGCCTTTTGCCGATGTTTGCCCGCATGGGTGAGCAAACGGGCCAACTGCCCGTGATGCTGGAGCGCGCGGCCCAGCAGCTCAGCAATGAAGTGCAGCGCCGCGCAATGCAGCTCGCCACCATCTTGGAGCCGCTGCTCATCGTGGGCATGGGCGGCATGGTGATGTTGATCGTGCTCGCTGTGCTGCTGCCGATCATTCAGCTCAATACCTTGGTGAAGTAGGCCGTGGCTGAATCGCTCGAAGGCAAGCTCGTCGTTGCGATTTCATCGCGGGCGCTCTTTGATTTGGAAGAAGAAAACCGCGTGTTTGAGCAGGGCAACGATGCCGCCTATGTGCAATTGCAGCTCAACCGCATCGAGCAGCCCGCCACCCCGGGGGTAGCGTTTTCGCTCGTGAACAAACTCCTGGCTTTTAACGATGCCAGCACCCAGCGCGTTGAAGTGGTGATCTTGTCGCGCAACGATCCCGTGAGCGGCCTGCGTGTGATGCGCTCCGCCGAGCACTACAAACTGCCCATCCAGCGATGCAGCTTCACGCGGGGTGAAAGCCCTTGGCGCTATTTGCGGCCCCTGCGAGCCAATTTGTTCCTGAGCGCCAAGGCCGAAGACGTGCGCGCCGCGCTCGACAACGGCTTTGCTGCGGCAACAGTCGCCACGCACGCTGCGAAACCCGAATCAAGCTACCCAAATGAAGTGCGCATTGCTTTTGACGGAGATGCGGTTCTCTTTTCCGACGAAGCAGAGCGCGTGTTCAAAAGCGATGGCTTGAGCGCGTTTCAGCAGCACGAAAGCCAAAAGGCCCAGCTGCCGCTGCCGCCCGGCCCCTTCAAGCCCCTGCTCGCAGCACTCCAGCGCCTGCAAAAAGAAGCCACCCCCCGCATGCGCATCCGCACCGCGCTGGTGACTGCCCGCAGCGCCCCCGCCCACGAGCGGGCGATCCGCACGCTGATGGATTGGAAGATCGAAGTGGACGAAGCCTTTTTCCTGGGTGGCTTACCCAAAGGCGAATTCCTGCGCGAATTCGAGCCCGATTTTTTCTTCGACGACCAAACCGGCCACGTGGCAAGCGCTGCCGAGCATGTGCCTGCCGGCCATGTCGACGCCGGTGTGGCCAACGGCTGAGGCTGGCGATGAGGCCATTTTTGGCGAGTTTCACGCAAAAATACGCTTCTGTCCATACAAATCAACATCTATTGCTATCTTTTTTGTATCGTTTTGAACCTGCCCCGAGACCGACCATGACAGCAATTCCCTCCAGTTTCGACCTCATGCTCGCCGCCTGGAACGAACGGGATCTGTCCAAAGTTCGGGCGATGCTGGAGCAGGCGCTCACGCCCGATGTCGTGTTCGTCGACCCGACCATCGTCACCCACGGCATCGATGAGTTCGAAGCCAACGTGCGCGAATTTCGCGGCAAGTACCCGATTGCAGACATCCGCCGCAGCACCGTGGTGGACTCACACCACGACCTGCACCGCTATGGCTGGGAAATCAGCGCGCAAGGCAAGGTGTTTTTGGTCGGGTTTGATGTGACCGAGACCAATGCCGAAGGCAAAGTCTGCAAGGTGCTCGGCTTCTTCGGGCCGCTGGGGAAGCTGGCTTAAAAGGTCACCATGCCGCACTCAATCCGCCGCCCCCAGGTCTGCGTGCTCGGCAGCGCGGAGCCGGGTTCAACCGCCTACGAGCAAGCGGCCCAGGCAGGTGAGCTGCTGGCCCGCCTCAAGATCACGCTGGTGAGCGGCTGCGGCAGCCCCGCAACTCGCGTGGCCGCAGAGCGCGCCGTGCAGGCGGGCGGTACGGTACTCAGCGTGATCCCACAAGACACCATGCCGGATGCCGACTGGCCCGCAACCGTGGTGGTGCCCTGCGGCATGGGCGATGCCCGCAACCTCATCATGGCGCTCGCAGGAGATGCCTGCATCGTGATCGGCGGCCGCGCTGGCACGATCTCCGAGGTCTGCCTTGCCTGGCTGCACAAGCGGCCGTTGCTCCCGCTTGTCGGCCACGGCGGCTGGTCAGACCACTTGCCCGGTAACCCGCCCGATGAGCGGCAAAACTCGCTGATCCTGCCTTGGCGCAGCGTCGCAGAACTTGAGTCTCAGCTCTGCGCGCTGAAGCTTGTCCTGGCGGTGCGATAGGCGGCCACTGGATCGGTGGCTTGCGCGATGGATCGACCGATCACGATGTGGGTGGCACCGGCGCGGCGCGCTGTTTCAGGGGTGGCAACCCGCACTTGATCGGTCAAACCCGCCCCGGCCAACTGAATGCCCGGAGACACAATCATGACCCCGGCGGGCAGGCGTGCACGCAGGTAGCTCGCCTCGTTTGCGGAAGCCACCACGCCGTGACAGCC
>JAAFHN010000422.1 GCA_013298415.1 Comamonadaceae bacterium | reverse complement strand
TTCTACAAAAGTCTGCTCGGTGGCGAGCCCCAGAACGTAATCCGTTTGGCTGGCTGCCTGCTCATCGTGGCCGCAGTCTGCGTGAGCGTCTTCGTGTGCACACCCAAGCCAAGCGCCAACGCCTCCCGCACTGCCTGATACCGCCCGACCCTGGCAAACGACGCCGACCCGCACCGCAACACAGCAGCGGCGCAGCCCCCGGCGTGACCACAAGCCTTCATGAAAAACAAAGTTCAGCTCATCACCTACGTGGATCGCCTCAGCGGCGGCGACATCGCAGATTTGAAAGCCCTGCTCTGCGAGCCGAGTTCCCCCCTCGCAGGTCTTTTTGGCGGCGTGCACCTGCTGCCATTTTTCTACCCGATCGATGGGGCAGACGCGGGTTTTGACCCCATCGACCACACCCAAGTGGACCCCCGCCTCGGCAACTGGAGCGATCTCAAGGATTTGGGCGAGTGCATGGATGTGATGGGCGACGTGATCGTGAATCACGTGTCCTCCGCGTCGCCGCAGTTTCAAGACTGGCTGGCAAACGGCAGCGCCTCAGCGCATGCGGGTATGTTTTTGACCATGGCCACTGTATTCCCCAGCGGGGCCTCAGAAGCCCAACTTCTACAGCTCTACCGCCCCCGCCCTGGCCTGCCGTTTACGGGCATGACTCACGGCAGCGGCGAAAAATCGCTGGTGTGGACGACCTTTACGCCCCAGCAAATCGACATCGACGTGCACCACAGGAACGGCAAGGCCTACCTGCAAGGCATTTTGGATTGCTACGCCCAAAGCGGCGTCACCTCTATTCGCCTAGATGCCGTGGGCTACGCGATCAAGCGGGCTGGCACGAGCAGCTTCATGCTGCCCGAGACCTTTGATTTCATCGCTGAATTTGCCGCTGAGGCGCGCGCAAAGGGCATGGAAGTGCTCGTGGAAGTGCATTCCTACTACCAGCGGCAAATCGAAATCGCGGCCAAAGTGGATTGGGTGTATGACTTCGCTCTACCGCCGCTGGTGCTGCACGCGCTCAATTTTGGCAAGGCCAGCGCCCTCAAAGCGTGGATTGGCATGCGCCCGCAAAACGCCATCACCGTGCTCGACACGCACGACGGCATCGGCATCATCGACATCGGCGCAGACGCCACCGACCGAGAGCACCGCCCCGGCTTGGTGCCTCCGGCCGAACTGGACGCGCTGGTTGAGTGCATTCACAACAACAGCGGCGGCCAGAGCAGGCTTGCCACAGGCGCGGTGGCCTCGAATCTCGATCTGTACCAGGTGAACTGCACCTTCTACGACGCACTCGCGCGAGACGACGAGGCCTACTTGGCAGCACGTGCCATCCAGTTCTTCTTGCCCGGCGTGCCTCAGGTGTACTACGTGGGCTTGCTCGCCGGTGAAAACGACATGGATTTGCTGGCCAGCACCCGAGTGGGTCGCGACATCAACCGACACCGCTACGGCCGCGATGAAATCACCGAAGCCGCTCAGCGCCCCGTGGTGCAGCGCCTGATGGACTTGATCCGTTTGCGTAACAGCCATCCGGCGTTTGATGGCCAGTTTGAGTGCCTGTCTTGCGGCGAAAACGAGCTGCGGCTGCGTTGGCGCAACGCATCTCATGTGGCAGAGCTGCGCGTGGATTTGGCGGCGAAACGCCACCGTTTGGAATGCACGCCGCAGGCTCTTGCAATGGCCGAGAAGGATCTCCAATAAGAAGCGTTCAGGGGGGAAGTCAGAAAGTGCCTTTTGGGGAGCCTCGTGCTCCCCTTTTTTTTGCGTGGGTTTGTGACACGGCGAAGGGGGAGCTGGACGGGAAATCTGGGCTGAATGCAGTGCCCGAGCGTTCAGACCAACTGAACGCATCAGCAAGCAGTTCGCCCAATTTCACGCCCAAAATAGCGCCGAGCAAGCGCAGACTGTTGAGCGCTTCGCTGCTCATCCACAAAGGAATTGACCATGACTCACTCTCATCTCAGGCCCCCACACACCCTCCGTTGCAAACCGCGTTTTGTGAGCGCGGTGGGTGTCCTTTGCGCTGGGCTGCTCGTTTCGCCGGCGCTGCAGGCTCAGGAGTGCCAACCGCACAAAAACTCTGAGCTGCGTTGCGCCCAAGCCACCAGCAAGATCAACCCAGAGCAGGAAAAACGCAACGCAGTGGACCTCACGGCCAAAGAAACCATCTCCGCAACACTGAGCGCGTGGTTCAGCTACTGCGGCTTAGATGGTCAAATGGTTGGCGGGACACGGATCACCTTGCCCGCGGGCGTGCCCACGGCTTGGGAATACAAGGGAAGGCCCAAAGAGCATTCCGAGCATGTCACGCGCCTGAGTTCGAAGCTGTGCTTTGAAACCTACGTGACCGACTGCAGGCGCGCCAACGGATCAACCGTGAATTGCCAAGATGTGGTTTCGGGTCGGCAACGGCCGATGCCGCAATGAGCACCGCTGCGCTCATCAAGGGCGCCATCTCGTTGGCCAAAAAGGTCTTTGTGCCCGGCTTGCTGCTGGCGCTCATCGCTGCGCCAAGCGCTCAAGCGCAACCCGTGGAGTTGGGCCTTCGTTCTTTAGCAACCATCAGCGGCAGCATGTGCCTCGACGCCTGGAACGGCCCAGCCGAATGGCGCAAGCTGGTAGTCACCACCTGCTGGAACAATGCCAACCAAGACTTCCGCCTCAAGAAAATTGACGGGCAGCCGCAGCATGCACTCTTGCAGATTGGCAAATTCTGCGTGGTTGCGTCTACCGGCAATCTCAACGGCAGCGACTTGAAGCTCATGAGCTGCGACGGAAACAACCGAGCGCAGTGGTGGGAACTGTTGAACTCCGAGTTCCACCAAGGTCCCGAGGCACTGGTGACCTCCTTTCGCTTTGACAACAAGTGCATCGACGTGGCCGGCAATCCCTTGGGCCTTGCGGCAGGTAAGACCTTGGACGTGCACATGTGGGACTGCAACGGCCAAAAAAACCAGCGCTGGGGCTACGACGCGCGCGCAAAGTGAGGGCGTGCTGGTGGCCCATGCATACAGGCTGGCGGTGACAAATACCTAAAATCTCGGGTTTTCCACTAGCCAAAGCCCGCCCAGTGAAGCCGCACATCCACATTTTTGAAGGCGGCAACGCCTGGGCAGACTTTGCGGCTCAGCGCAGCTTGGCCAGGGTGCAGCAGATCGCTGGCAAGGTACTCACGATTGCCGCACGCAATGTGCATGCCGTGGCCTTCGACGGCGAGCCAAGCGCTCAGACCATGC
>JAAFHN010000298.1 GCA_013298415.1 Comamonadaceae bacterium | reverse complement strand
TCCGCGAGCTGGTCGTAAAGCGGCTCGCCGGGCCAGCTTGGCAAGCCTTTCACATCGATCAGCGGCTGATACTCGCCTGCGGCCTTGAGCGTGGCCTGCACATCGAACTCCACTGCGGCCACGCTGGACTTGTCGGCACTCAAGGCCACGTTACGCACCTTGTGGAAGAACTCGAACTTCACGCCGCGCGCTTTGAGCGCTTCGTACATCGGCGCGATCACGGTTTCTCCTGTGCCCGCCTCGAACAGCCAGGCAAACGCGCCCAAGAAACCAAAGCTGCGCAGCGTCCAGTGCAGGTAGCAGCCCGCGCCCATGAGCGCTTTGCGCGAGGTATCGCCCTTCGGATATTGGTAGCTCAAATTGGTGGTGTTGAGCGACATGGGCGAGGAAATCGCCGCCACGCCGGCGCCATGCTTGGCCAGCCAATCGCTGAAGTTGATGTCGTCGAGCTGGTCAAAGCCTTTTGTGGCCACTTCGTCGTGGAGCGTGCCGCGAATCACAGCCAGCATGTAGTCGGCCACCACCAGCAAGCGGCGCAGCTCCACGTGGCCGTTGCCAAGCTTCGCTTCGATGGCCTGAAGCCAATGCACAAGGGCTTGGATTGCTGCCAGCACGCCCTCGACCGCCGCGCTCGCGAGCGTCTGCGCAAAATCCTCCAGCGCATCCACCAATTTGCCAAGCAAGCGCTTGCCTTCAGCCCAGTGGAAGGCCTCAAACAATCCGTTGAGCAAACCGCCCTCGCCTCCGTGCTCGGCGTGGTGCTCGTCCACCACGCCCTGCAAAAAGCGCGCCGCAGCAACCAGCCAGTGCTCCACCTTCATGAGCTTGGCGTAGTCGGCCGGGTTGGCGGGATCCAAATCGTTGGTGGGCGCTGTAAAGGGCCAGCGCTGCAAGCCCACGCCCAGCTCGGGCTTGTTCGCGTCGAAATACTGGTAGTCCCACATCAGCACAAAGCTCTCGGGCTTGAATGCGTCGTGGAAACTGCGAATCGGCACCGTACTCGGCCGATCCAAGGCTTCATACACACGGGCCATCAGCGGCAGCGCGTTGTAGTAGCTGCCCAAAAAGCCGTGGATGCCGTGCTCTTCAATGCGCGCATTCGGCCCGCGAGCCGTGGCGCATTTGCCACCCAAGCGCCAGCCCATTTGGTAGAGGGTGATGTCGAACTTGGCGGCGGCATCCGGCTGGCTGGTCAATTCGAACGCAGTGGTTAGCGCGCCGATGCCGCCTCCCAAAATCGCAATTTTTTGGCGCTGACCTGTGGCAGGCAGTGCCAGCGTGGTGGGGTGTGTTGTTGGCATCGAGCCCTCCGGGGAATGAGCCGTCGATGCTACCCAGCCCAATCAGGGCTTCAGCGCAGGGTCAACCCTGCCAGCCCAGGGCTTTGAGTGCCTGGTTGAACTTTTCGGAGTCTTCGGCCCGCGTAAACGGGTGCCCAAAGCGGAGCATCTGCGGCGAGTACTTGCCGTGTTCGCTTGCCTGCTGCATCGCTGCCTCAGCCTGGCTTGAGTCACCCGCCAAGTGCGCACACGCCGCCACCAAATAGTGGTTGAAAAACCAATCGCTTCGCTTGGCTGCGGCCTCGCGGGCGAATTTGAGCGCGCTGTCGTGCTCGCCGCGCACAAAGTCAGCAATACCCCGCGTGCGCAGCCAAAGGCTCAGGTGCGGGTCGTGCGGGCTGGCATCGATGGCTTGCAGCGCGTATTCGTGCGCCTCGTCTGACAGGCCCATGAAGGCATACACCCGGCCCAACTCGCCGGCCGCAGCAGCAAACTGCGGGTACAGGTTCAGCGCGAGCTTCAAAGAATCCACCGCGCGATGGCTTTGGCCCGACACGCTCAGCGCCGTGCCCAGCGCAAAGTGCGCAGAGGGGTTGCTGTCGTCGGCGCGCACCGAGAGCGTTGCCACCCGCATCGCTTCAGCCAGCTCGGCGCGCAAATCCGTTGCCCAACCCGCCCACACCCGGGTGAGGTGCACAAAGGCCATCAGCGCGAGCGCGCCAGAGTCCTGCGGGCGAGCTTTGATGGCTTGCGCCAAAAACTCACCGGCCTGATCCACGTGGTCTCTGCCTGATCGCCAAAAATGCCAACGGGCACGCATCACCAGCTCCCACTGCGCGAGTGAGTTGGCATCGCGGTCCTTGGCGTTTTGCGATTCGTGATGCAGATAAACGGGCTCTATGGCGCTGGTGATGGCGCTTGAAATCTCGTCTTGCACTGCAAAGAGATCATTCGGTGCGCGGTCGTAGCGGTTGGCCCACAAGGTGTCGCCGCTCACGCCGTCCACCAGCTCGGCTGTGACGCGCATCACATGCGCGGCCCGACGCACCGTGCCGTACACCACATAGCGCACACCCATTTCTTGCGCCACCCGCTTGGCAGCAACTGGCTCCCCTCGGTAAGTGAATGAGGAATTGCGCGAAGTCACAAATAACCAGCGCGAGCGGGTGAGGTGGGCAATGATGTCTTCCGCCAAGCCGTCGGAGAAGTAGTCGTTGTCGCGGTCGCCACTCAAATTGGCAAAGGGCAGCACGGCCACCGAGCGCTTGAGCGCCGAGTCTGCGCCCAAGTTGGCCGGCGGCAGACTTGGCTGAGCGGGTTCGGCCGCCGAGGCTTGCGCGTGCACTTGCTTCGTGAAACAGTATCCCAGGCCCGAGACGGTACGGATGCTGTCACTGCCCATCAGTTTTCTGAGCGTGGACACGTGCACGTGAAGGTTGTTTTCCTCCACAATGAGCTTGGGCCACACGCGCTCAAGCAGCTCGTGCTTAGTGACCGTCTGTCCGCTGCGTTCGGCAAACACACACAACAAGTCAAATGCGCGTGCACCGAGTGCAACAGGCTCGGAGCCCCTATGCAACAGCCGCGCGTGGCGATCCAACACAAAATCTTCGATGAGCCAGTGTTTGCTCGCTGTGAGACTTGTCGTGAGACTCTCTGTAGTGGGTTGGGTGTGCATGCCGAGAGGCAAATCTGCGAATGTGAGCAAAGCTTTCATTCTCTCAGAGTGGCTTTCACACAGCTGATGCCGCAGCGCTTTCGGTGACCTTCCTCCCCCGCATCTCCTAACAAATAGGGAGGTTTGCTCGCTTTTTGTGCACAACACACTGGGCACGCCCTTCGAATTCAGAACGTTTAAGGTTTTCGACGCCTCGGCTTAAGGACTTTTTGGGGTAGCCGAAGCAAACTGCAACTTGTCACACAACAAGCAGTGGCCACTTTGAAAAAGGCAGGCGCTGTTGGGCAAACAGGTTGGAAACTCAGGCAGAAGCAAGGCAGACCCCGGTGGGCATCGATTCACAAAGTCAGACGGTCAACACATCGTTGATCGCGTTTGATGAAGCGAGCCACCGGGGCGAAGTCTCCAAAACAGCGTGCCTGACCCGTGCCGTTCACAAATTTGTTTGGATTGGGTCCCACCATGCAAGCCCCGAGGTACCACGTGATTGAAAGCCGCCAGTTCCGCGGCCAAGCTTTGGGTAGCGCTGCGCAGACCAACGGTGCCGCCGAGTCCGCCGCCGCAGCTCCGGGGAGTGCAGCTGCGATGTGGCGCGACACGGTGGTGGTCACGCAAGGTGGCGACGTGGTACTCGCGGTGGCCATCGGGCCCGACGGGATGGTATGGAGCTACCGTCTGCCCGCCACTCAAACTGCGGGCGACGCGGTGTACGTGGACAGCGCACCCGAGATGGACGGCGTGCCCAGCGACCTCTTCGATCACTACAAGGCCGCTGTGCAACCCCAGGCCACCAGCACGCCACGCGCCCAATTGCGCTGCACACACCTGTGTGCCGACACGATTTCTGTGGGCTTTGATGCGCAAAACCAACCCATCGTGTTCGCTGGCCAAGGCTTGGAAGTGCAGTACGCCACCTGCGTTGACGTGAGCGAAATGCGTTGGACGACACCCCGCTATGCCAGCATGCAGGCCCCGGAAAATGCAGAGCGCATCGAGCGCATCGTGGCCAAACGCATGGATGGTGCCCTGCATGTGGGCGCAATGCTTCGCGTGCCGGGCGAGACGGGCGCGGTCTTCAACGCCGCCTACGCCAATTGGGATGCGCACGGCCCGGAATTTCGCCACACACCGGTGTTTGTGGATTCCGTGGAGCGGGTGCAAGTGCAGTCGCTTTTGCAGAAAGCCGCTGATTCGATGGTTGGCCAGCTGCACTGAAGATTTTGCGCCAAGCGCTGCGGCGTTGCCGTGAGCGGGCCGGCCAGCGGTGAAGGAGCGAAACCAGCCAGAGCCGCTTCGTACAATCTCCCCCAATGCGGCACCCCTGGGGTGCTTGA
>JAAFHN010000490.1 GCA_013298415.1 Comamonadaceae bacterium | reverse complement strand
CTGATCCGCGACACGATTTTGGTCGTGATTGCTCAATGCATTGGCGTAGCACCCGGCCAGTTCATGGCGATTGTGGCCATCACGCAGCTGAGCGAAAGCCTGCAACACGCCAATCTGCGATTGTGGTTTGGCAAAGTCGGCGAGCGGCTCTGGGTCAGCCCGCGCTTTCACCGCCTGCACCACGCCATCGGCTTGGGCCATGAAACCATCAAAGGTGATCAGCGCGTGGTGCTCGGCGGCCACAACTTCGCTGTGTTGCTGCCGATCTGGGACATTTTTTTTCGCACTGGCAATTTTGAACTCCGCTTCGATCCCACCGGCGTGCGCGACCAAGTAGAACTTGGCCGCGACTACGGCCAAGGCTTCTTTGCGCAACAGTGGTTGGGGCTGCGGCGGCTCGTGGTCCGCAAATAGTGGCGCTTACGGCACGACCTGAATCGGGGTCGGGTGCGCTGAACTACACGCCCAGCTCGGCAAGCCGATGTGGCACAGCCTCACATACCATGGCCCGACGGGCGTGGACTGGGTCGGCACAAAGGTCTGAAGCTGCAAGATGCCAGGGGTCTGGTTCGGCGTATCAGAGTTCACTCGGTACGAGAACAGCGATCGTGCAGCAAAGAACGGGCCATTGATCGACTGAGCGACTTCGATGTCCGCGGCCAGAGGATGCACTCTGCCTGTACCAAAACCCAGGCTTAACGTGGCGGTCTGACCGCGAGGTATGGTGCCGAGCGTCGAATTCAAGCCAACAAGAGGAGGTGCCGGAAGTGGTACCCCATTTGCAACAGTAACCCAACTGATGTTTTGGCACAAATTGAAGATGTAGCTAGAGCCAGGACAGATGTAGAGCTCTTTTCTTCGATAGTACTGATCGTGCGACAGCGAGAAAGTAGCCGTCGGCCCGGCCCCAACAAGCGTTGGAACAATGGGGGCCAGATTGTCAAAGACCCCGTTGGGAGCAGCTGCGTCGAACAGCCGCTCACCAGCGAGCACACGACTTGCTGGCGTGATGCCCGAGACAACGATGCGATGCGTCGAACTCGAATTTGCAGGCACATCCGTGTTGGTGATGAAATCCAAAACGCTCAGTGCGGGAGCGCCGACATCAAACACCTTGAAGTCGCCATACCCATTGCCCCCACCTGCGGGGTACATCGCCACGCTTACGCTCACGGTACCCAGGGCGGCAAAGCTGCGAACGAACACGGCCTGCGTGCTTTCCACAGGTCCACCATTTACGCGCCACTCATAGCGCACTAGCGGGTCGACCACACCGTTGGACAGCACGCGGCTGGTGGTTCCAGTCACAGAGAAGCTGCGGGTTTGGTTGATCAAAATGGTGGCAGGCAAGCTCTGCGTGTTGAGGGTGATGAAAAACCAGGGGTTATTTTCTAGGCCCGCAATGGTGGTGGGATTGTTCCAAGCCAGCCGCTGCTCCACGTCGGTACGGCCTGGCCGGCTCCAAACCGAGATTTGGCGGAAGTCGTTGCTGTTGTTCAGGCGCAGCTCGGGCACACCAAATGGCGTGGCCACAAATTGCGAGGTGAGCTGGGAGCCAACCACGAAATAGTTGTCCACGTTCGCGCCTTGGTCGATGGTGGAGGTGGCGCCGTTTTGCCCAAACACACGCGCCTGCCGCACGGGTGTGGCATTGGGGTTGTTGTTCCAGCGCACAGTAAGGCCGTTGCCGGCGGAGGCAGCCACGGCTGGCGCAGGTGCGGTGACCACGCCGGCGGACGGCGAGAGATCGTGCACAGGCAATCGCGCAGCGATTCCCGGTGCGGGCATGTCGCTCAGATTGTTGAAGCTGAAGGTGGCATCGGGCACAGTGGTGCTTGAGCTTGAGGTGTTGAACACCTCCACCGTGTAGCGCGCAAACATGCTCAAAGGCCCGAAATCGGTGATGGGCGCGTCCAAATAGTTCAGCGCCGTGCCCGGCCAAGCGATCTGCATCGGCCCGCCAGTGAAATTGGCCCAGTTCAGCGCGATCGAGTTGTTGCTGATGCTGGTGGTTGTGGCCGTGGCAGGCACGCTGCCCGTTTTGTTGTGGACAGCCATCCAGTTGCTGCCTGGCACCGAAGAGGGCGTCATCACCAAGCCCGCCGAAGGAAGCCCTGGGCCCTTGATGCGAATGGCACGCACACCAGCGTCTTGGTACGTTCTGGTGCTGGCGTCGAAGCGACTGCGCTGGAATTGGAAGTGCAGGGTTGACTCCCAGCGGCTGGGGCTTTGGCCTGCCACATCAGCTCGCATAGCAGGATTGGCCTGCTCTCTGCGCACCATGCGGGTGCCCACCGAGGCATCAAATGCCCGCAGGTTGCCTTGCAAGATCCAGTTGCTTGCAATGGCGGTGCCGCTCAGGCTGTCGTCACGCTTGAAGACCAAGATCTTGGGGTATTCAATGGGCGTGCTGCGTGAGCCGTCCAGCGGGCCAGTGCCAGGCTGGCGAATCGTGACTTCCACCACGGCAGCATCGTCGATTGTGCTGCCCGGGTAGCGCAGCAGGCCCAGGATCACCGGGTTGCGCAGGGTTGAACCTTGCACATGAGTTGGCAAAGTGCTCGTGCCATTGGATAACAGCGTGCGGAAATCCTCAGCGAAATCGCGGCTGTTGTGCGTGTAGTTCAGCGCCACCAAAAAGCGCCCCTGGGCGTCGGCGCAGGTAGCGGACTGCGGAGCTGCCGGATTGGCCGCCAAACACGTGTTGACCTGATTCACCCAGGCATTGATCTTGCCGAAGGTGAGCGCTGGGTTGGTGGGCAGGGCCACTTGGCTTGTGGCCAGCGGCGAGGCGCTGGTGACGAGCACTGGCTGGGGAGCACCATTGGCATCCACTTGCACGCCTGC
>JAAFHN010000166.1 GCA_013298415.1 Comamonadaceae bacterium | reverse complement strand
TCCTTTGGCCACAGCTTTCTGAACAACTTCAACTGGGATGCGATCAAAGCGCTTTTGGGTGACGGGCCGTTGAGCTGAACCAGCTATTCCCCGGTCACTCCCCCAGCAAATCGGGCCATGAGTTGCCCAAGCTCAGAAAGTAGCTGCTCGGTCATCCGTCCTCGCCGCCGGATCTGTTGTGATTTAGGCCCTCTCAAAGATCAACAGACCTGGCTCCGTTGTTGGCATCGTCGATTGACGATTGAGTACTTAACGGCTAAAAATACACCCAACAAGCTCTGAATAGCCCGGACGCGGCCATCGCATGCCAGCTTCGGTCGATCTGCGTTGAAAGCAAAACTTGCAAATCCATGAACCCAGCAAAAACCGCCCATCCCGCCGACAACGCTGAATCTGCCCAATCCAACCGCCGTACTGCCATTGCCAGCGCCTTGGCTGTGGCGACTGCTTCACGGTTTGCTGCACCGTTTGCGGGTCTGTTTACGAGTCTGTTTGCACAGAGTGCGGCGGCGCAGGAACCCTTCCTTTCAGAAGAAGCGGCCAAGGCCGCCACGGCAGCCGGCGTTTTGGTGGGATACACCCGCGAACTCCAACATGTTCGGGTCACTGAGCAGGTGCGCACGACAGGCATGTGGTTTTACCGAGCCGCAAACGCAGATCAGGTGCGGGGATTCAGCCATTGGAAACCCAACGCGACGCAGCTGCCAGCGGTTTTGCAAGACTTTGACGAACGCGGGGCGGCCACTCGGCTCGAGACGCGCTGGGAAATGGGCCCTGAACTGCGACAAGCCCACGACCGTATGGTCGAGGTGCTGAAAGCGGGCGAGCCCAGACCGCAGTTTCGCCACCTGTTCTTTGCCCTTAGCCCAGTGTTTTCCAGCCGCGAGACCAATCGGGTTGCGAGAGGCTTTTCCATCGCGCTGAGTCGGCAGATGTTTGCGTTTGATGCCGGGGGCAAACTCGATCCGGAAGGCGTGCCGGATCACGGCATCAAGTGGTGGGACTACTTCAAAATCTCGGCCAATACGGCCTTTCCATTTGAGTTTGAAGAGGGTTTGAGCTACGAACCGGTCGGGCAAACGCGCTCAAACATACTGCCCACGGGGCGATGGGGCCGCGTGGGCCCGAGTGCGGATGAGTCGGGGGGCAGGTACAGGGCCGCGCTGGATGAGCAACTTCGCCGCGCGGGCCTCAAATTTCCAGCCGCAGAGCTTCCGATCATTCCAAAAGGCGTGGGCACCATCGCGCACGCGAGCGTGCGGCCGAGCTTGCGTTGGCTGGGTGACGGCAAGGACCACTACGTCGCCACGCGATACACGCTGCTGCTCACGCCAGAGGGCCGCTTTCCAGCCAGCGAGTTCATGACGCGCGGACAGCTCTTTGACGTACTCGAATCCCTTGGCAACGCCCGCCTTGCAAGAACGCAGGAGTTCGTGCAACGGGAAGCCTTGCCCACGGATGCAGCGCAGCTCAAGCGCCAGCTAGAGCGAAGGGCAAGCCTGATTGAAGAGCACACTTTGCCGCTGCGCATGCTCGCACACGCACGGTCGCTGTACGCCAGCTCGTTGGCCGAAGTGGCCATCATCAACCCCACGCACTACGGCGACATCGCCACGGGCAGAGTTGTGCTCATCTCCCGCGAGCACGACGCGCGCACCCGCCGTCCGAACACAAAACCTGATCGTTACGCCCTTGAGTCGATGTTTGTCAGCGATCCAGCCCAGGGCTTTCGACTGGGAAAGCCCACGCGCGGCTACTACAACGACCGCAAACCTGGCGAGGTGAGATTGATCCTCATTGAGCTAGAAACCAAGTGGCGCTTGCCCAGCTCAGCCCAGCACGGCAAGCACCCCGCCCCATACGACTTGAGCGCCTGGGCAGACGTGCCCAACACGCTGCACCACAGCTTTCTGAACAACTTCAACTGGGATGCGATCAAAGCGCTTTTGGGTGACGGGCCGTTGAGCTGAGCTCCCCATGCCCGGTCAATCCCCGCTCAGTCCGCGGTCATTCCCCGGTCACTCCCCCAGCAAAGCCGTCAACGCCTCCCAGTTGAAGTTGTGGATCAGGCTGTGGTGGAAATTGCCGGGTACATCGCCCCAGTCGGTGTAGTCGCCCGCAGGCTCAGCCTGGCCGTGGCCCGGCATGTTTGGCAAGCGGTGCGTCAGCTTGAAATTGATCTGAATGCTGCGAATTTCGCCGGGCTTCAGATTGGCAAAGTAAGGCGTATTCACCCGCGCAAAGCGGTAGCCCTCGCTGGGATTCTGGATGAAAAGGCCTTCGAGCGGAAACTCGCGGCTGCTTTTCACGCGGGTGGGGTACTCCTCGTCGCTCAGCACAAAAGGTACGCCGCCGCTGATCGTGTTGTAGTAGCGCAGATTCACCACAGCCTCGGTGTTCAAGCTCGCGGCAAACACTTGGCGCAGCCGATCCACCACTTTCACAGCGTTTTCCCAGCGGCGCAGCACATTGGCCCGGTTTTGGATTTCGCCAGCGCGCCGGTTGGGCAGCTCGGGCAGAGGCTCTTTGGCGTGGTGGTCCAAGGTTTCCTGCACCTTTTGCTTGGCTTTCAGCTCCAAAATGCCCAAGAGCTCGGCCTGGCTGAGGGTGTTGTGCACGGGCAGCCGACCCTCTGGCGTGAGCATGATGCAGTAGTCGGTTTCGATGCGGTGGGCTTGATGCTTGCCGCCGAAGAGAGGCCGGGGGCTCATGGTGATGAAGGCCGGAGCATTCAAGCCTTTGGGAAACGGTGCTGCCTCGGCAGCGGGCGTGCCGGCAGCTCCCTTGCGGTCGTCGGTCGTCACGCTTGGCCCACTCTCGCGCACGGGCCGAACGAGTCTGATCTCGCCCAAGGGCAGGGGATCGGTGGCATCCTTGCCCTGGCTCAAGCCCTCGATCATCGGAAACGCCCGATCTGCCAACACCGGCGTGCTCTGGCCGTTGACCTGCACCACGCCCCACGAATTCGCGCCGAACTCACCGAGCCGCACTTTGTTTTCCACAATCTTGCCAGCCGCGTCGTAGAGCCACACCTTGTAGCCCAACCACAAATAAAAGCGCTCCAAAATGGCCCCCTTGGGCTCGCCAATGCCGCCGCGCACGATGGCATGCCCGTTGGCGAAAAGCGGCGCGGGCTCTGCCGAGCGAAACGCATCCAACATGCGCCGCATCTTCTCGCGCATGCGGGGGTGAACGTTCCAGCGCTCGCTGGGGTTGCCCACGCCGGCTTGGGTGTAGCCATTGAAAAGCGGATCAGGCAACACCCAGGCATTGGGCAGCCAAGGGTTGGTGCCTGTTGCCGTGGCGTCGCCCCAGCGCATCACCGCCCAGGGCCCGCGTGTGCGGGGGTCGGTGATGAGGGTCGGCTTTTGGGCGAGGGCTGGTGAGCCCGCGAAAAGGCCGAGCAAAGCTGCCGATATGGCTCGGCGGTTGAGGTGGGAAATGTGGGGGATGTGGGTGGCGGTCATGGTGCTTGGGTGTTTGCGGCTTTGTATTGATCTCAGTCGCCCAGCACCGCCTTCAACGCATCCCAATTGAAGTTGTTCAAGATGCTGTGGTGAAAGTTGCCCGGTACATCGGCCCAATCGGTGTAGTCGCCTGCAGGCTCGGCTTTTCCAAAGCCCGTTTGACCTGGAATGCGCCACTTCACTTCAAAATTGATTTGAATGCTGCGAATTTCACCGGGCTTCATGTTGGCGTAGTAAGGCGTGTTCACCCGCGCGAAGCGGTAGCCTTCAGCTGGGTTGGCCAAAAAGAGGCCATCGAGTGGGTATTCGCGCTTGTTGATGGGTGGCACGTATTCCTCGTCGGCCAACACCACGGGCACGCCTTCGCTGATGGTGTCGAGGTAGCGCTGATGAACCACGGCCTCGGTGTTCAGGCTGGCCGCAAACACTTGCCTTAGCCGATCCACCACGCGCACGGCGTTTTCCCAGCGCCGCAGCTCAGTCGCCCGTGATGCAAGCTCGCCCGCTCGGCGGTTGGGCGCATCAGGCAGCGGCTGGCTGGCGTGCAGGTCTTGAAAGAACTTCACCTTGCGCCGCGATTTCAGCTCCAAGATGCTCAAAACCTCGGCCTGGGTGAGAAAGTTGTGTACGGTGAGCTTGTCGCCCGCAGCTAAAAAGATGCAGTACTCGGCCTTTAAAAACTGAGCAGGCGCGGTAGCCCCTTGCAAGCCTTTGGGCCGGATGGTGATGAAGGCGACCGTGCCCAGGCCTTTGGGCATGGGCGCTACATCTACCAACGATCTTGATAGTTCACCGCTCTGCATCTCGACGCGGACTTTGGACACCAGCTCACGCACCGGCCGCACCAGCCGAATCTCGCCGAGTGGCAAAGGGTCACTTTCATTTGCACCGTAGCTCAGCTCGGGCACGACGGTAAACGCGCGGTGCACGTCTCCGGGCGCGCTGTGGCCATTGACCTGCACCAGAGCCCAGTTGTCTGACATGAAGCCGCCCATGCGCACTTTGTTTTCAACGATCTTGCCCGCAGCGTCGTAGAGCCACAAGCTGTAGCCCAGATACATGCGGTAGCGATCCAACACGGCACCCTTGGGCTCGTCCACGCTGCCCAAGATGATGGCGTGGCCGTTGGCATACATCGGCTCGGGCTCGGCTGAACGAAACGCATCTAGGATGCGCCGCAGCTTCTCGCGCATGCGCGGGTGCGCCCGCCAGCTGCCACTTTGCTGGCCAATGCCAGCTTGGGTGTGCAAGTTGTAAAACGGATCGGGCAGCGCAAACGCATTGGCCCGCCAGGCGTTGTTGCCTGCTGTCGCGTCGCCATAGCGGTATACCCGCCAAGGCCCTGGGGTGCGGGGGTCGGTGATGAGGGTCGGCTTTTGGGCGAAGGCCGGTGCGCCCGCGAAAAGGCCGAGCAACGCAGCCGACATGGCGCGGCGGTTGAGGTGGGGGATGTGGGTGGCTTGCATGGGCAGAGCTTGCGGCGCGGATGTAAGCGGATGGTAGTAAGCCCGCGTCGGCTTGTACAGCGGCTGAACCGTCCCCGAGCCCTTGGGTCACGAGACTTTGTGACTTATTGGCTCTCTGTCCCGGTATTCTCAATGACGAACGCTACGAAAAACATAGTGAACACAACGGAGAGCGCCTGCCGTCGTGGTGCTGGCCGTTTCGTGCATTTCCCCGGACTTTTGCGCTTTTCGCCTGGCTTGCGCTTTGCCCCTCAGGCACCGAGCACGTAAGTCGCCTCCACCTCAATCAGCACCTCGTCGCTGGGCGGCATGCGGCTGACTTCCACGACGGTGCTGACGGTGCCTTCGGGGTAGCGGGAGCCGCGCACGTGGGTGTGAGCGTGGGCATGCCAACATCGAGGAATTTGGTGAGTTTTTACCTCTATGTCCATGCATTTACAGCATGTACTGCTACAAAAAGCGCAGTAAAAACCGAAAGGCTTTTCGCTCAAGCCGACTTGCGCAAAGACAGCACTTCGGCTGTGCTTGCTGCTTCGGCCAGCGCTTGGAGTTTCTTCAGAGACTGCGACAAGTCTTGAGCGTGCCCGAGCCGATCCAGCGGCCCGCTGGCCTGCGCGGCTGACATGCGCCCGATCACGAATCCCAGGAGCCTGTCGCCAGGCGACAGCGCTTGCGTTGCGCTTGCTCAGCTCGTGCAGGGCAAAGCCGCCACGGCAGATCACGCTTGGGTGGATGCGGGGGCGCAGCTGGGTGTGGAGGTGGTGATGGTCAGGTAGATCTTCTGAGCGCTGCTGGGCCAAACCCGCTTGGAAGATTTGCGTGCGTCAGTTATCCTAACCGCGAATGCCGAAACCGGGAGATTCAATGCAAAAACAAAGACTTACGCGCATCCCAGCTCGGCTTGGAGCCTGTGCGAATAAAAATTTATCCCTGCGGCGCTTGGATAAAACAAGTTAGCCATCCGAAAGACTGAATATGCTACCTCGCGGTTTGATCCTCATGCCGGAATACACCGTTGATATTCATAGCGGTACGCTCCAGCTTCGGAATGTTGGCGGCCAATATATAGAACAAGCCGTACGCGAACGACTGCCTTACTGGGACATCATTGACCTCCCGGACAATCCGCTTGTTAGAATGGGGTTGCCGCCCAGCTTGGAGTTCCTGAAAGATAAAAATATTGTTCGCAAAAGCAATGCACGACCTGCCAATTTCGATGGCAACGCAGCCGAATTGTGGATTCGAGCACAGTTTGAAGCATTGCGGATAAACGAACTGAGGCAACCTGGCGTATGGTCTTT
>JAAFHN010000496.1 GCA_013298415.1 Comamonadaceae bacterium | reverse complement strand
TCGCCACCGAGCAGACTTTTGTAGAAGAGCGGCAGCGTGATCATCTGGATCAGCATCGGTATCACGATGCACATGTTGAAAATGCCCATGTACACCCCTGCGCGCTCAGGCGGAATGCTGCCCGCCAAAATCACATACGGATTGCCCATGATCGAAGCCCAGCAAAGCCCTATGCCGATCATCGGAATGAAAAGCAGTGCCGGAGACCGAATTTCGGGAATGGCGAGCATTGCAACGCCGCCGGCCACCAAGCACAGTGTGTGCATGGCCTTCGCGCCAAACTTGCGCGTGAAAGGCACCATCGCGAAGGCGGCCAAAAACGCAATGAAGTTGTAGAAGCCGCCGATCTGCCCATTGAGCAGCGAGGCATCGCGAAAGCCTGCGGTGGTGGCGTCTGATGTGTTGAACACGGTGCGCGCAATCGCGGGCACGATGTAGATCCAGTAGCACATCATCCCGTACCACTGAAAGAGCTTCATCCACCAGAGCTGGCGCATGGTTTGCGGCATGTCTTTGATGGCATCCACGATTTCTTTGAACACCGGGCCCACGCCCTTGGGCAGGGCTTCGATGTGCTTGCGCTCATCGGGTGTGAGCGGCAGCTCAGGCACTTTCTTCACGCTCCAATATACGGTGGTGAAGCTCAAAATCGCGCCAATGATGAAGGCAACTGCCGTGACTTGCGGGATGTGGTTTGTGGCGGTAGCGTCTTTGTTCATGCCCAGCCACACCAAAATGCTCGGCGCGAGGTAAGCCAAGGTCTGTGCCAAGCCTGTGAATGCGCTTTGCGACAAGAAGCCAAGCGAGTGCTGCTCAGGGTTCAACCGGTCGCTCACATAGGCGCGGTAGGGCTCCATGGTCACATTGTTGGCGGCGTCCAAAATCCAGAGCAGCCCGGCAGCAAACCAGAGTGCAGGCGAGTAAGGCATCACCAAGAGGCCCAAGCTGCACAAAATCGCGCCGATCAAAAAGTAGGGGGTGCGACGGCCATGCTTGGAGATCGTGCGATCGCTCATCGCGCCGATGATCGGCTGCACGATCAAGCCCGTCATCGGGCCAGCCAGCCAGAGCAGGGGCAGTTTGGATTCATCTGCACCCAGGTACTGGTAAATCGGGCTCATGTTGGCTTGCTGCAAGCCAAAGCTGAACTGGATGCCGAAAAAGCCGACATTCATGTTCAGGATCTGCCAAAACGACAGGGTAGGTTTCATGGTTGGCGTCCTGTGAAATCAGTGTTCAGGCAGTGGCGCACAAAGCGCTCAATGCCGCTTTGTGCTGCGCAAAAAACGCGGCGCGCTCTGCAATCGCAGGCATGGGGCCGCGCAGGCCGCAAACGGCGGCTGCGTAGACGTTGGCAAATTGGAGGGTGCGCGAATCCAGTAGACCTGCGATTTGGCCCAGCAACCAAGCGGCGGAAAACGAGTCGCCCGCGCCCACGGTGTCGGCCACCTGTGAGACCGCCGCGCCTTGCGAATCGGCCACGTGCCCGCCGCCATGCCCAAAGAGGCTCGCCCCCGCCGCGCCTCGTGTGAGCACGGTTTGCTGCACGCCGTATCGGCGGTGCATGGTAGCGATTGCTGCTTCAGCCTGCGCTGGTAAATCCAAGCTGGGCGCTGCGTGCGCCAGCTCTTCGTCGCTCACTTTGAGCCAAGTGCTTCGAGAAAGCAGGCCCTCGATCACTTCGCTGCCGGGCCCGGTGGCGCGCAAATTCAGATCAAAAAAGCGGATGGCGTTCGGATAGGCGTCCAGAGTTTCCAAAATTGCTTTGCGAGAAGCTGGGTTGCGCAGAGCCAGGCTGCTGAAGCAAACCATGCTGTACACGTTGTGCTTTGGCGGAGCCTCGATGAAATCCCAAGCTGCTGGCGCGGCGATGCGGTAGCTGGGGCTGCCGCCTGCATCCAAGCTCACGCGCACCACGCCGGTGTGATGCACTGCATCCTTTTGAATGTGGGCCAGAGCTGGGCTTAAATTGACGCCCAGATTCAGGCCCACACTGCTTGCATCCTCGACAATGCGATCGCCGAGCGAATCCGCACCCACGCGGGTGACGAAATCGACGTTGACTCTGCAAGAGGGCAGCAGTGCTGGGCTAAGCCCTGCCAAGTGGCGCGCCAAATTGAATGGCGCGCCGCCGAGCACTTGCTCGGCACCAAACTGATCTACCAGGGCTTCGCCGATGACGAGAATTTTGAAGGTTCTCACGGCTATGTCCTGGTGAATGCTTGCTTCTTTGCTTCAGAAAGAATAGCGAACAGCGGCCTTCATCGAACGGCCATTCAAGGCGCGAGCGATGTACAAAGGGTTGTTACCCAAGTTGTTTTGGTCTTCCGCTTCGGTGTACGCCAAGGTGTTGAACACGTTGTTGATCGTACCAATCACGGTGATCTTGTCGGTCACTGCGTAGGTGGCGAAGAAGTTCGTGATCATGTAGGCCGGGAGCACCACTTTGTTGTCGTTTTGAGCAAACGACTTGCCCGTGCCCACCAATGAGCCGCCCAAGCTGAGGTTGCCCATGCTGTAAGTGGGGCTCACTTGGTAAATCATGTCGGCTTGGCGGCGTGGCTTTTTGCCGGAATTGGGGCCGGAAGTGAGCTTGGCGTTCGTGAAGGTCACGCCGCCCGTCACGCCAAAGGCGCCAGCGCGGTAGGCCAATTCAGCTTCCACGCCGCGTGAGCTGAAGCTGTCTTTCAGGTATTGGCGGGTGGTGATCTCGAATGCGCCGTCTTCTTGGGTTTTCGCATCGAAGTAAGTCACAAAGGCGCTCAAAGGGCCGTTGCGCAGTTTCAAGCCTGCTTCAAATTGCTTGAGCTCGTTCACGGGGT
>JAAFHN010000595.1 GCA_013298415.1 Comamonadaceae bacterium | reverse complement strand
TGGCGGTGACAAATACCTAAAATCTCGGGTTTTCCACTAGCCAAAGCCCGCCCAGTGAAGCCGCACATCCACATTTTTGAAGGCGGCAACGCCTGGGCAGACTTTGCGGCTCAGCGCAGCTTGGCCGGGGTGCAGCAGATCGCGGGCAAGGTACAAACGATTGCTGCACGCAATGTGCATGCCGTGGCCTTTGAGGGCGAGCCCAGTGCTCAAACCATGCACACCACCGCCGAGCTGCTGCGCTACGGTGTGCCCTTTGCGCAAGATGTGGCAGGCTGGGAATGCTTCGTGGTAGCGCCGCGCATCGGCACGGTCTCACCCTGGGCATCAAAAGCCACCGACATTGCGCGCAACTGCGGGCTGCCCGTTCAGCGCGTGGAGCGGGCGACAGCGGTGTACTTGCAGCTCAAATCAGGCTTGCTCGGAAAAGCTTCGCTTGATGCAACGCAACGGCAAGCGATCGCTGCCTTGCTGCACGACCGCATGACCGAGACGGTGTTCAACACCACCGATGCCCTGCCCCGCTTGTTTGACGACGTGCCCAGCGAACCCATGGCTCGTGTGGACGTGCTGGCTCGTGGAGCCGAGGCGTTGCGCGAAGCCAATGTGCAATTCGGTTTGGCGCTGGCCGACGACGAAATCGACTACCTGGTCAACGCCTTCACGCAGCTTGGCCGCAACCCGAGCGACGTGGAGCTGATGATGTTTGCGCAGGCCAATTCTGAGCACTGTCGCCACAAAATTTTCAACGCCGATTTCACCGTGGATGGCGAGCGCATGCCACTCAGCCTATTCGCGATGATCCGCAACACGGAGCGCTTGAACGACCAGCACAGCATCGTGGCCTATGCCGACAACGCCGCCATCATGGATGGGCATGCCGTGGAGGGCTTCACGGCGGCTTCCAACACGGTTTTTGATGAAAAATCACCCCACTGTCCAGGTGTTTCCAATATCTACAGCTATCAAAAAAGTAGCAAACAGCATGCCGTGTTGATGAAGGTGGAGACCCACAACCACCCGACGGCGATCAGCCCTTTCTCAGGCGCGGCCACGGGCGCGGGCGGCGAAATCCGCGATGAGGGAGCCACCGGGCGCGGCGCAAAGCCCAAGGCGGGGCTGACGGGTTTCACCGTGTCTCGCCTCGGCCTCGATTTGCCGCACCAGCTGCCCGCCACTTACGGCAAACCCGAAGGCTCGGCCAGCGCGCTGCAAATCATGGTGGACGGCCCACTCGGTGGCGCGGCCTTCAACAACGAGTTTGGCCGCCCGAACTTGAACGGCTACTTCCGCGAGTTTGAGGCCACGATCCAAGGCCAGCGGCGCGGTTACCACAAGCCCATCATGATCGCGGGCGGGCTGGGCAGCATCGATGCGCGGCTGACTCACAAGATCGCCTTCCCGGCTGGCACCTTGCTGATTCAGCTTGGCGGGCCTGGCTTTCGCATCGGCATGGGCGGCGGAGCAGCCAGCTCCATGGCCAGCGGGCAAAACGCAGCGGAGCTTGATTTCAACTCCGTCCAGCGCGGCAACCCCGAAATCCAGCGCCGTGCGCAAGAAGTGATCTCAGCTTGCAACGCTCTGGGCGAACGCACGCCGATCCTGGCGATCCACGACGTGGGCGCAGGCGGCTTGAGCAATGCCTTTCCCGAGCTTGTGAACGACGCCGGTCGCGGCGCACGCTTCGACTTGGACGCCATTCTCGTTGAAGAGCGCGGCATGGCCCCCAAAGAGATTTGGTGCAACGAAAGCCAAGAGCGCTATGTGCTCGCGATTGCGCCGGCGTCGCTTCCGATGTTCAAAGCACTCTGCGAGCGGGAGCGGTGTCCGTTTGCAGTGGTGGGTACAGCGGATGATTCTCGGCATCTCACGGTGGCCTCTTCTCAAGCTGAGCCCCGACCGTCATCCGTTCGAGCTGAGCCTGCCTGTCCTGAGCTCAGTCGAAGGGTCGAAGCCCCTGCCAGCCCTTCGACAAGCTCAGGGCGAACGGAACTCAATCAGTCAACCGTTCAGGCTGAGCCTGCCTGTCCTGATCTCCATCGAAGGATCGAAGCCGCAGTCTCCATGCCACTCAACGTGCTCCTCGGCAAGCCCCCAAAAATGCACCGCGACGTGCAGCGTGTGCAACCCGCACTGCTGCCGCTCACGCTGGAAGGCATCAGCCTCCAAGACGCAGCGCTCAAGGTGCTCGCCCACCCCACGGTCGCCTCCAAGCGCTTTCTCATCACCATTGGCGACCGCACCGTGGGCGGCTTGACGCACCGCGACCAAATGGTCGGCCCCTGGCAAGTGCCGGTGGCCGATTGCGCCGTGACCTTGGCA
>JAAFHN010000091.1 GCA_013298415.1 Comamonadaceae bacterium | reverse complement strand
CAAGGCATCGCAGGCGATGGCGCACTCAAAATCTGTGGCCGAGATCCCGCCCACGTCGTGCGTGTCCCAGCGGATGCTGACCGTGTTGTAGCCAATGCGCTGCTCGGGGTGGTGGTCTTGCCGGTGCGCAATCCAAGCCACTGCGTTCGCGAAAGCCATCGCTTCAAAGTGGTTGGCAAAGCGGTAGGTTTTGTGGATGGCTTTGCCTTCGCACTCCCAGCCAGGGTGAGCTTGCACAAACGCAGAAACTTCAGCAGCCGAGACTTGGCTGCGCGCCACGCTCTGCCATTTTTGGGGAGAAAAATCGCTCGTCATGCGCCCGAATCTACTCCCCTACACGCCGAGCGCCGCAAAGCGCTGGGTGGCAGGCGGGTGTGAGTAGTACCAGCGCACGTACCAGGGATCGGGCGTGAGCGTGCTCGCGTTGTCGCGGTAAAGCTTCAACAGCGCGGCCTTCAGGTCTTTGGCTTGTGCCATCTTGGCTGCATACGCATCCGCTTGAAACTCATCGCGCCGCGAGCGGCTCGCAAACCACGGGCTCACGAAAAACATAAAGGGCGGCACGGCCAGCATGAAGAGCAACAGAGCCAGAGCGTCATTCGGTGCATTGAGGGCAGGCACCACGCCCAGGCCCGTGTAGAACCATGCCTGCGAGGCAAGCCAGGCCAGCAGCCACAACCCGAGGCCGAGTCCCGCAAACATGCCAATCATCCGCTTCAAGATGTGGCGGTGTTTGAAGTGGCCCAGCTCGTGCGCGAGCACGGCTTCCATCTCGTCTGCGCTCAGCTTGGCAAGCAAAGTGTCGAAAAACACGACCCGCTTTGTTGCACCGAAGCCTGTGAAAAACGCATTGCTGTGCGCGCTTCGCGTGGAGCCATCCATCACAAAGAGGCCCTTTGCCGCGAAGCCGCAGCGCTGCATGAGCGCCTCCACTCGGGCTTTCAGCGCATCGTCTTCAAGCGGCGTGAATTTGTTGAAGAGCGGCATGATCACGTTGGGCGCAATGGCCATCATGAAAAGCTGAAAAGCAACGATGAGCCCCCATGCCCACAGCCACCATGCGGAGCCCGCTTGCGCCATGAGCCAAAGCACCGCCCACAGCAAAGGCACGATCAACAGGAGCGACAACAAAGTACCTTTGATCGCATCGATGAGCCAGAGCTTGAAAGTCGTTTTGTTGAAGCCGTGGCGCGCTTCGAGCACGAAGGTGCTGTAGAGCGACAGGGGTAAGTCGATCAAACCGCCGATGGCCGCGAAGGTGAGCACCAAGGCGATTTGCTGGGCCATGCCAGTGCCAAGCGAGAGCGCAAGGCTTTGATTCAGTGCATGCAGGCCTCCGAGCAGCGTCCAGCCCAGCAGCACGACCGTGCCCAAAATCAAGCCCAAAGTGCCAAGCCGCGCCTTGTCGATGGTGTAAGCGGCGGCCTTGCGATGGTCTTGCAGAGACATGTTGTCGGCGTAGGCCGCGGGCACAGCATCGCGGTGCGACCACACATGCCGGGTTTGCCGAAACGTGAGCCCAAGCTGAACGGCCACGGAAAGCAAAAGCACGACCACGAAGGTGTAGGTGAAAATTTCTGACATGCGGCGATTTTAGGTTTCAGGCGTCACACCCGAAGACGGACGAACCAGCTCAGCCGCCGGCAATCGTCATGCGATCAATCAGCACCGAACCCACGGTTTTGCCGCCATAGGTGTATGCGTCTGCGCCGATGCTGGAAATGCCAAGCAGCATCTCGGCCATGTTGCCCGCAATGGTGAATTCTTCAATCGGATAGGCGATTTCACCGTTTTCCACCCAAAAGCCAGTCGCGCCACGCGAGTAGTCGCCGGTGACGAGGTTCAGGCCCGAGCCAAGCATTTCGGTGATGAACACGCCGCGATGCAGCTTTTTGAGCATGGCACGCAGATCGTCGCCAGGCTGCGTCAGGCGCGAGCGCATCAGCAGGTTGTGCGAACCACCCGCGTTGCCCGTGGTTTTCAAACCAAGCTTGCGGGCGGAGTAGGTGCCCAAAAAATAGCCTTGTGTGACCCCAGCGTCCACAACCCGACGCGCGCGCACGGCACAGCCTTCGTCGTCAAACGGGGAGGAGGCTTTGCCGCGTTTCACGAAGGGGTCTTCATCCACGTCGATGTGCGCGGCCAGGGTTTGCTTGCCCGCTGAATTGAGCAAAAAAGAAGTGTTGCGGTACAGCGCGCCGCCGGAAGTGGCTTGCACGTATGAGCCCAGCAAACCAGCGGCCAGCGTGTTTTCAAAGAGCACCGGATGCGTGCCGGTTTTGGGCTTGCGCGCGTTCAAGCGCGAGAGCGCGCGTTCGGCGGCGTAGCGGCCCACGGCTTCGGGGCTTGCCATGTCTTTCGCGTTGCGCTCGGATGTGTACCACGCGTCGCGCTGCATGTCGGGCTCCAGCTTTCGGCCCACTTTGCGTTGGCCCACCGCAATCGGCGACACGCTGAGTGAATGCCGCGAGCTCGCGTAGCCCGCGCGAAAGCCATTGGTGTGCGCTGTGAAAAAGTGGCTCTGCTGCGCTGAAACGCCCGCGCCTTCGGAGTTGCTCAGGCGCGGATCGGTGGCAAGCGCCGCAGCTTCGCAGGCCAGAGCAATGTCTTGCGCTTTGGCTGCGCTCAAGCGCCAGGGATGAAAGAGGTCTAAGTCGCGTTCGCGCTCCCCCGAGCTGGCCAAGGTATCGGCATCCGGCAAACCCGCTGCCGGATCTTCGGCTGTGAAGCGGGCGATGTCATAGGCCGCTTGCACGGTTTGGGCGATCGCAGCTTCGGAAAAATCAGAAGTGCTGGCATTGCCGCGCCGCTGGCCGAGATACACGCTCACGCTCAAGCCCTTGTCACGGTTGTATTCAAGATTTTCCAGGGCACCCATGCGCACACCCAGGCTCAGGCCGCAGCCCTCGCTTGCCTCGGCTGCGGCGTTGCTCGCTCCCAGCCGCTTCGCGTGGGCCAATGCGCTGTCCACCAAGGATTCAAATTGAGCGCGGCTGAAGCTGAAGCCGCTGGCAGCTTGGGCGCCGTGTTGCGCTGGCGAGGGGGAAATAGGAGATTTAGCCATGCGGCGATGATACGAAGAACGACAATACGGCCCCATGAGCGTGACCAATTCATCTGCTGCGAGCGCGGCCGCAGCCAAACTTAGGCCAAGCAAAACCAAGGGCTACTGGGCCAAAGGTGTTTGGGTGAAAGCGCAAGACGCGCTGGCAGAAAAAGCCGAGCTCCCCTCAAGCCGCACCGAAGATAAGGAGGCCAGCCACGCAGCTCAGGAGCTGGGCCTGGCCTTGGCAGAGCTGCGGGCGAGTGCCTATGCGCGATTGCAGAACCAAGGTCACGTGGGCGAGCGGCTCGCGCAAGTGATCGCCGAATACACCAAGATCACCAACTTTGAAGGCAAGCGCCGCCAAGCACAGTTGATTGGCAAACTCATGCGAAGGCTGCCAGAGGAGTCGAGCGAAGCGATCGCCCAGGCTGTGCGAGCGCAGGCCAGCGGCAGCCCGGAAGACGCAGCCGCGATCCATCGCATGGAGCGCTGGCGCGACGAGCTGCTGGCCGACGACGCGGCGCTTGAAAAGCTGCTGTCGCATTTGCAAGCTGAGCGCCCGCAAGTCGCTGCAGATACCCAGCGCATTCGCGCGCTTGTTCGGCAAGCGCGCAAAGACCGCTCAGAACCTGTGCCGGAAGGCGAGCAGCCCAAACCCAGCCGAGCTCACAAGGAGCTTTTTCAGATGCTCAAAGCATTGTTGCAAGATGACTAGCGCGCAAACCCCCGCAACCGCAAACCCGAGTCTGGCCCCGCTGACCGAGCTGCCCCGTTTGCGGGTGGGCATTGTGTCCATCTCTGACCGGGCGTCCACTGGTGTCTATGTCGACAAAGGCTTGCCAGCCCTCAAGGATTGGCTTGCCGCAGCTGTGCGCAACCCGATTGACTGCGCTGAGCGGCTGATTGCGGATGAGGCTTCGCTCATCTCTGCCACATTGATCGATTTGGTGGACGTGGCTCGCTGTGATCTGGTGCTCACCACCGGCGGCACCGGGCCAGCTTTGCGCGACGTGACGCCCGAGGCGACGCTCGCTGTGGCACACAAAGAAATGCCTGGCTTTGGCGAGCAAATGCGGCAGATCTCGCTGAATTTCGTGCCCACTGCGATTTTGTCGCGCCAAGTGGCGGTGATTCGCGGCCAATGCCTCATCATCAACTTGCCGGGCCAGCCCAAATCGATCGCTGAGACCCTCCAAGGCCTGCCCCAACAGGGCGTGCCCGGCATTTTTGCGGCAGTGCCGTATTGCATCGACTTGATCGGCGGGCCCTACATCGTGACCAACGATGCGGTTTGCACCGCGTTCAGGCCGAAAAATGCGATCCGGCCGCTAGCGGCCTAGTGTCATGTCACGCCTGAAATGCCGCCGTCTCGCTTGCCCTCGCTGCGCAGGGCGTCGTTGCAAAACTTGCCCATGCAGTGGGCATGCGCTGCGTTTTGCGCCTAGCCCCGCGCACCGATTGCTGCGCGATACACCGACATTTCAAGCGTGACATGACACTAGAGGCGCCAGTCTGAAGTTGCCTGGGCCCAGGTGTTTTGTCACCTGATGGGCAGTTCTGTCATGCATGCGTGCTGAATAATGCGAGCAGTTAGCAGAGAATGCGACGTTCTGCATTCAAGTTGGCTGATCCTTGGTTTACCGCCAGGCGTTTCGGGGAGATACAACGTGGCCACAAGCCTTTGAAAATGTATTCCACCAGGTCGTCAATGACATTGCAGCCTCGCCGCAAAAGCGGCTCTTTCGCCAGCGCCCTCGGAATCGCCATCGCAAGCGCTTTTTGGGTTTGCGGGGCTCAGGCGCAAACCCAAAGCGCACCCGATGGCAAAGAGCCCAGTTTGCGCTTCACAGTGCAAGCAAAAGACAAGCTGATCACCTTCACCCAAAGCGTTTTGGCCGATCCCAAAACTTGGCCCGAGGTGGCGCGCTTCAATGCGCTCAAAGACGCCAATCGCATCAACCCCGGCCAGCAGATTGATGTGCCCCTGCGCCTTCTGAAGTTTCGCGCCGAGCAGGCCCAAGTGCTGAGCGCCAGTGGTGATGTGTCTTTGGCAAAAGGGGCAATGCTGGCCGAAGGGCAACAACTGCGGGTGGGCGCAAATAGCTCCGCAGTTTTGCAGCTGGGCGACGGCTCGCAGGTGAAGGTGTTGCCTGGCACGCTCGCGGAACTTGCCAAAAACCGCCAATACATGGGTCGCGACCCCGACAAGGTGCTCTCCACGAACTGGTTTTCCGGCGTGGTGCGCTTGGTGCAAGGCCAGGTAGAAGTGCTCGCCACGAAAACCCAACGGGCCGAATCCCTGAAAGTTCAACTTCCTACCGCAGTGATTGGCGTGCGCGGCACGGTGTTTCGTGCGGGCGTGGCAGGTGCAAATGGCAAAACGGAGGTGATCGAGGGGGCCGTGCAAGCCGACAACCCCGCGCAGCAGTCCGCAGCCCAGGTGGGTGCGGGCTTCGGTGCGGTGGTCGATCCCACGCAAAAGGAAGTGAAAGCCGTGGCGCTTTTGGATGCGCCTGCCATGCCCGCACCTCAAGAATTGAGACAGCCTCAGGCCGTGTTGGCGTTCGCCGCTGTGCCGGGCGCGCGGAGCTACCGCGTACAGGTGGCCAAGGACGCGGCGTTCAACGAGTTGGTACAAGATGCCTCCGGCAGCCTGCCGCAGGCCGTGCTGAGCGCACTGCCGCTTGGGCCTTGGCACGTGCGCGCCAGGGCGCTTGACGCCATTGGCCTCGAAGGCAAAGACGGCGTGACGCGCGTCAGCCTGCTCGCTCCATTGCCGCCGCCTCCACCACCGCCGCCGCCCCCAGCGCCCGCGCCCAACCCGTATCACCCTGGTGCGCTTGCTTCTGCCACCTTGCTCCATGAAGGCAGCGGCACCGTGATGCGCCTGTCGGGGTTGACGCCGGGCATGTTGTCGCACAGCGTGGTGATCGCCAGCGATCGTGCGCTGCAAACGAACGCGCGGCGTTTCACCGCCCAGCCGCAGCTCGCATTGGGCAAACTGGCCGCTGGAGAGTACTTTTTGCGCTTTCAATGCAACTCGCCGTGCCCCACCGATGCGCAAAGCCCTTTGTACCGGCTGGAGGTGGATGAAAGCTGGGGTGTGAGTGTGGTTCAGCAGCAGAGTGCGCTGACCAAGGTGGCCGAGTAGGCGCGCTGGTTGCGGGCGAGAGGCGCGGCCTCTTCGCCTATTTGCCCACCAGCTCGGTGAGCTTTTCGCAAGTTGGACCATCGGCCAACTGGGCACCTTCAGGCACGCAATCGCTGCGCTGAATTTGCCGCGATTCACCGAGTTTCTCAATGGCTTGCCACAGCAGCGTGATTTGGTGCTCGTTGCCTGCGGCGTGATCGATCAGGCCTTTCATGGCCAGCGAGAGCGGATCGTCTTGCTGAGTGATGCCGTAGGCTGAGAAGCCCATGCCGTTTGCTGCGGCTTCTCGGCGCGCGATGTCGTCGGCCTGGATGATCCGAGCAGGAATGCCCACTGCCGTTGCTCCTGGTGGCACGGGCTTGATGACCACCGCGTTGCTGCCAATCTTGGCACCTTCGCCCACAGTGAAGCCGCCAAGCACTTTGGCGCCTGCGCTCACGACAACGTTTTTGCCAAGTGTGGGGTGGCGTTTTGCGCCACGCTCCAGGCTTGTGCCGCCAAGCGTCACGCCTTGGTAGATGGTGCAGCCGTCGCCGATCTCGGCTGTTTCACCGATCACGATGCCCATGCCGTGGTCGATGAACACGTTGCGGCCAATCGTTGCACCCGGGTGGATTTCGATGCCGGTGAGCCAGCGCGTGAACTGCGAAATCGCCCGCCCTAGCCACTTGAAGCCGCCTGCCCAACAGCGGTGCGCCAGCCGGTGCAGCATCAGGGCGTGCAAACCGGGGTAGAGCGTGAGCACTTCCCAAGTGCTGCGTGCGGCAGGGTCGCGCTCGCGGATGCAAGCGATGTCTTGTTTCAGGCGGTCAAACATTCAGCCAGTTTAGTGGGCTTTCTTAGACTCTGCTCTCGACGAGTTCGCGTCTGCCGAGGGCGCGGGCATCTCCAAAATCGCCTTCGCAATGCCCCGCAAGATGTGAACTTCTTCGGTCTGTAAACCCGCGCGGTTGAAGAGCGCGTTGAGACGGGGAAGCAGCTTTTTCGGTACTTCTGGGTTGTGAAAACCCACGTGCGTCAACGCCTGCGCCAAGTGCGAAATCGTGCCAGCCACGGCTTGAGCGTCGGCGCGTGGGGTGGGCGGAAGCTCAGCGTTCGGAGATGCAAACCCACCCATAGCCAAGCGCCATTCATAGGCAATCACCTGCGCAGCCGCCGCCAAATTCAGCGATCCAAACTGCGGATTGGTCGGGATGCTCAGCACCTCGTGGCAGCGGTACACATCCTCGTTTTTCATGCCAAAGCGCTCGGTGCCGAACAAAAAAGCCACGGAAGGCGTGCTCAGCGGCGTTTTTGAAGCAATATCATCACTGTGTCCTAGTATTTGTTGGCTTTGATGCTCCCAAAAAGAGAGCGATGCAATGCGCGCAAGCACCTCGCGCGGCGCGCCGCTGGGTGGGCCAAAGTCGCGCTGCGTCATCGCTGTTGCACAAAGCACCTGCATGCCGTCGAGCGCATCGTCGAGCGTTTCAACGATGCGGCAACTTTTCAACACATCGAGTGCGCCGCTGGCGCGTTGAATCGTTTCTTCGCGGTTCAACACATTGGGCCATCGGGGTTTCACCAGCACCAAGTCGTCAAAACCCATCACCTTCATGGCCCGCGCCACAGCGCCCACATTGCCAGCGTGGCTGGGTTCGATCAGGATGAAGCGGGTGCGCATGAGAATAAGGCGTATGGGTCGGGCGGTAAAATTCGGGCTCAGACTCGCGCATTGTCGTGAAGTCCACACCGTTCTTTGCACAATTCAACCGATTCTGATGCCGTGGCCCACGAGCCAGGCAAGCCCATATGAACTCATCCAGTAGCAGCAGTATTCATCCCATGCTCAACGTGGCCATCAAGGCCGCCAGGGCAGCAGGCAGCGTGATCAACCGCGCCGCGCTCGACATCGAATCGGTTCGCATTTCGCAAAAGCAAATCAACGACTACGTGACCGAAGTCGATGTGGCGGCTGAAGAAGCCATCATTTCCATCTTGCAAGAAGCCTATCCCGCTCACGCCATTTGGGCCGAAGAATCGGGGCGCAAGCACGGCGCGCAGCAATCCGATTTCGTGTGGATCATTGATCCGATTGACGGCACCACAAATTTCATTCACGGGTTCCCGTTTTACTGCGTGAGCATCGCGCTCAGCTTTCGGGGCCGCATCGAGCAAGCCGTGGTGTTCGACCCCGTGCGCAACGACCTTTTTACAGCCACAAAAGGACGCGGGGCTTACCTGAATGACCGCCGCTTGCGCGTGAGC
>JAAFHN010000619.1 GCA_013298415.1 Comamonadaceae bacterium | reverse complement strand
GGGCATGACCGAGCAGGGCTTCATGGTGATGTCACCCAGCGACAACGACCCCAATGCGCAGCGGCTGGCAACTGTTGTCATGCGCGCCGTCACTGCGCAAAACGCGACTGGTCAAACGGTGAGTCCTTGGGTGTTCTATCACCCCTCCACGCAGACTTGCCTGGGCACCGATCCAGGGAAAGTCGATGCCAGCGGCCAGGCACTGCTCGGCCAAGAGGTGAAGTTCCAGCCCTGCGGCAATGCCGATGCAGCGGGCTTCTCACCAGACCGCCGCTTCATGTGGCTGAGCGCAAACGAGGCGCGCTGATCGGCTCGGCAAGCGGCGATCCGATCGCTGCCGCTCGGCCAGGTGTTCTGAGCGACGCTCAGCGCCTGGCTGGACTGCATCTTCGGTTGATTTCGCCTGATTAAGGCCATGCCTCAGACAGAAACCCGTTCGCCCTGAGCCTGTCGAAGGGCATCGCCAGGGGCTTCGACAGGCTCAGCCCGAACGGATGGGTTGGCGCATCGGAGGCATGGCCCTAATCAGGTGATTTCGCCTCTCTGTCCAGGTATTTATTGCATTCTTTGCTATCAAAAATGAAAAGCCTTGCTGAAAGTCAACCGGGCAAGCTGAAGGAGTTTCGATGACCGAGCGCATCACCCCGCGTGCGGCGAATGCCGCGCTGAATTTCTCGCCATTGGCACTGCGGATGCCCAAAGCATTGGCCGCACGCTTTAGCCAGGTGGCCCAAGCTTGCCTGGTGCTCGGAATGGGCGCAGCCAGCGCAGTGTGGGCGCAGCACCCGAAATCAGCTCAGTGTTTGCTGGATGGCTACATGCGACCCGATTTTGGGCAAACCTGTGTGCCCGGCTATGAAGGCCGTGGGCGCCTGGCTTGCGTGCAAACCGCCGTTTGCCCCTGGTTTGCCCCCGTGCGCGAAGGCGGCATGTGCTTCGATCCGTCGCGAGTCACGCGAAATGAGGCTTCCGCCGTGTATGCCTACACACGGGGCGGTATCGCTGCGGCCTTCACCGCTTGGCACATCAAGCGCGCGCCGCAGTTCATGGATCCGCCCGCTTTTGCCTCGCCCGCCGCGCCCCGGCCCTCGGCCAATCAACCGGCGGCAGCTGCCCTGGCAGCAGACATCGATGCGGTGATCAATTTCTGGGGCATGTCGATGCCTGGCCTGTGGGTGGTCTATGGGGCGGACAACGTGGCAGTCGGCTGGACCTTCAAAGATGCATGGTCGTACAGGCCCGATGTGTTCACCAACCTCACCCACCACAGGCCTTTGTGCAACGACGGCAGCAAACCCAACTACCAAAAGAATGCACCTGCCCCGAACACCATCCCGCCTGCGCCGGTGCCCCCGACGAGTGGCACGATGTCGGAGCGCATTGGCTTGGCTGATTTCTCGGAAGGCAAGGCCTTGCTTTCGCATCAGAACACCAACTGGTGCATGTCGGTCAACAGCGGGCCCAAAGCGCAGGTGGTGCTGAGCTACTGCAACCAAGCCAAGCAGCAAACCGTGCGACAGGCATTCGCGCCTGATCCCCGTGAGTTGTTCCCAGTTGAACTGCTGACGGGCTGGAACTACCGACTCGCGATCGACACCGATGGCGGCTTGATCGCCACAGCCGACCCCGCTCACCCCGGCATTCAGCGCTTGCGCGGCTTCGTTGCGGATTCCCGCTCCTACGGCGGCCCTCGTTTTGCCGTGATGCGCAACCCCAATAACGAGTGCATTGGCATTCATCCTCTTGAGCAAAATGAAGGCGCGCGCGTGCAGGTCGTGAGTTGCGGCAACCCGCTGAACTTTGCTAACAACGTGCGTTGGTACGAGGCGGCCTACACCGTGAACCCGGCGCAGACTCCACCCAACCAGCCCGAGCGGCCTCTGGTGCCTCCGCCTCCGCCGCCTCCCCCACCGCCGCCGCCTCCTCCCCCCGCACCGCCGCCTCCACCCCCTGCGCCGCCAGCCTCGAACCCGGCTGAGCGTCTGGCGCGCGTGTCGATGCCGCAAGGCCAGGCCCTGGTGAGCGGCAGCAATTTCTACCTCTGCGCCACGGTCAACGGCGACGCCAAGGGAACCCTGGTGTTGGCCAGTTGCCGCCAGGCGAAACAGCAAAGCTTCCTTGGCGAAATCAATCTCGCACTGGACCCGGGTGCCGCGCCTTCCATCATGGCGGCTGACCGCATTGGCCTGGCAGAAGATGCCGATGGTGGTTGGT
>JAAFHN010000424.1:811-3236 GCA_013298415.1 Comamonadaceae bacterium | reverse complement strand
GCAGCTTTGATCTCTGCATCGCTCGCACTTGCAGCGCCGCCTCGGGCAGGCATGGCGCCTTTGCCCTTGATGACTTGCTCCACCAGATGCGGCACACCTTCTTTGATGCGCGGAGCCCATGCGGCCTTGTCACCCGTTTTTGGCGCGTTGGCCACGCCGGCTGCGTGGCACACGGTACAGGCCTGCTTGTAAAGCGCTTCGCCTGCGCCAGCCGACACCGTTTGCACGGCACCGGCCTTGGCAGTTGCGGAAGCCAGGGCTGCGGCAACTTGATCGGAAGCGGCTTTGGCGCTTGCATCGTCAGCGCCCGCAGCAGGCGCTGCGGCCACGGCTGCGCGCTGCGGCTCGGCAAATTTGGCCCCTGCAGCATTGGCCATGTAGGCCACGGCGCGGCCAATTTCCGCGTCTTCAAAATCGCCACCGCCTTGCGCGCCCATCGCGCCTTTGCCTTTGAGGGCTGAAGTGAGCAGGGCTTCGTAGCCGGTTTTGATGCGCGCGCCCCAAGCGGCTGCGTCGCCGAGCTTGGGCGCGCCCGCTGCGCCAGCGGCGTGGCAGCTTGCGCATTGCGCTTTGTAGACTTCTTCGCCCGCTTTGAGTGCACGATTGACATCGCGAATTTCCACGCTGCCTACCTTGGCAATGCGTGCGGCGGTGGCTTTTTCCACATCTACTGCGCCAGCGGCCGGTTTGTAGGCCGATGTCACGTAGTACACCAGCGCGATGATGATGAAAATCGGGATCACGAGCGATGCCAAGCTGACCCACAGCACCTGGCTCGGGGTTTTGATCGGTCCGGTGTGGGCTTCGTCGTGGCCTGCGGCGTCGTGCGTACTCATGGATTCCTCAAGGCGGGGGCGCTTGTTCGCAAAATAACCCCGCATTATAGGCGGCAGGGGGTACAAACCCGCCCCTGAATCCTGCGCCGCAGCCGTCCTCCAAAAGCGCCCGAACGCCAGCGCCTACAATCCGCCCCTTCGATTCCGCCTTTAAATCATCCAGGTCTAGGCGCGAAGCCGCAGACAGTGCTCCAGCACGGCAAGGCGAAGCAACGACGACATGGGTGATTTAAAGGTGGAATCGTGCGGCTGTAGCTCAGTGGATAGAGTATTGGCCTCCGAAGCCAAGGGTCGTGGGTTCGATCCCCGCCAGCCGCACCATGTGATTTGATTTTCTCGCCCCGCTGCCGTCGTTGCTAGGGCCTTGCCGTGCTAGAGCACTGTCTGCGGCCCCGCGCCTAGGCAGCGGGGCGAAAAAATCAAATCGTTACCGCACGCACAACCATCGGCAGCGTCGGCCGACCAAGCGCTTAAGGATGCGCGCCCATCACTTGCGCTACTGCTGCAGTCAGCTTCTTCGAATACGGCAAATGCAGAAACTCGTTTGGCCCATGCGCGTTGCTCTTGGGGCCGAGCACGCCGCAGACCATCATTTGCGCTTTGGGGAATCCCTTGGCCAGCATGTTCATCAGAGGGATCGTGCCGCCTTGGCCCACGTAGCCCACGCCTGAGCCCCACTGCGCAAGGCTGGCGTCGTTGAGCGCTTGCTCGAGCCAGGGCGCTGAGTCCGGCGCGTCCCAGCCGCTTGCGCCGCCGTTGGATTGGAAGGTGACTTTGGCGTTGTAGGGCGCGTTGTCTTCGAGCAGAGTTTTGAGTTGCGCCACGGCCAGTGAAGCATCCACAAGCGGCGGCAAGCGCAGGCTGAGCTTGAACGCGGTGTAGGGCCGCAACACGTTGCCTGCGTTTTCCAAGCTGGGGAATCCGTCGGCTCCCGTCACGCTCAGCGTGGGCTTCCAGGTGCGATTGATGAGGCATTCCACCGGATCGGTGCTGGTGGGCAGGGCAAAGCTGCCGTCGTCTGCACAGGCCCAGGGAAAGCGCTTGTACACCTCGTCTTTCAAAATCGCTGCCGTCACCCGCGCCTGAGTCATGCGCGCGGCGGGCACCTCGCAGTGAAAAATGCTGGGCAGCAAATTGCCAGTCGCGCTGTCTTCCAAGCGATCCAGCACTTGCCGCATGATGCGAAAGCTTGATGGCACCACGCCGCTGGAGTCGCCCGAGTGGATGCCTTCGGTGAGAATTTCCACTTTGAGCGTGCCCGTGGCATTGCCGCGCAAGCTGGTGGTGAGCCAAAGCTGGTCGTAGTTGCCGCAGCCAGAATCCAGGCAGACCACGAGACTCACTTGGCCCATGCGGGCTTTGAGGGCATCGATGTAGGGCAGCAAATCGGGCGAGCCAGACTCTTCGCAAGTTTCAATCAGGCCCACGATGCGTGGATGTGGCTTGCCTTGGGCCTTCAGCGCCTCAATCGCGGTCACCGACGCATACACCGCATAGCCATCGTCTGCCCCGCCGCGCCCGTAGAGCTTGTCGCCATCGATCTTCGGCGTCCAGGGGCCGAGATCAGCGCGCCAGCCGTTGAACTCGGG
>JAAFHN010000424.1:0-801 GCA_013298415.1 Comamonadaceae bacterium | reverse complement strand
AGGATGGTGTCGGTGCTGTTGGCCGCAGTGCCGGCCACTTCAAAAAACAGCACTGGCGTGCGCGGCTTGCCATTGGCATCGGTGAGCCGCACCACTTCCACGCTCAAGCCCGGCACTTTGCGCGACTCCACCCACGCCGCTGCATTGCGCATCACGGTATCGATGTAGCCCAGCTGCGCCCAGTCGGCGGCAAACATGGGCGACTTGGCCGGAATTTCGATGTAGCGCTGAATCTGACCGGTCAGGTCTTCGTTCCAGCGTTGGGTGGAAAAATCGAGCGCGGCAAGTGCATCAAAGGCAGACGCGGGCATTTCTTTGTGAAGCGGTGCATTCATGGTCGGGCTCCGGTTGTCAAACTCAGGTTCAGCCCGCCATTTTCCTGCTTTCGAGCCCAAAAAGCTATGCGGCGCCTGGCAGGCCTTTGCTTTGCAACCAGCGCCACATCATTGGCCACAGATGTTCACCCACCTGAGCGCGGTAGTAGCCCATGTGGCCAATGCCCTTCAATCCCCATTGCGCGGGCGACACATCCACTGGCTCGACTCTTGTGTTTTTGAAGCCTTTGAAAAACGCATCGCGCGAACGCGGCAGCGCCCACCAGTCGTCTGAAGCGTTCACCGCTGCAATCGGCAGGGTCACGCGATCAAAACCCTTCACGATTTCAGTCGCCAGCGGATCGTCGAAAAAGTAGTGCGGAAACTTGCACCAGCGCTTCCAATCGCGGTACACACCCATCGGCAAATCCTCGCCCATGCCGAATTTGCTCATGGGGTGATAGCCGTAGATGCGCGTAGTCACAGG
>JAAFHN010000116.1 GCA_013298415.1 Comamonadaceae bacterium | reverse complement strand
GGCCAAATGGCGCATGCCGTGGCGGGCTTTCACATGGCCCAGCTCGTGGGCAAGCACTCCCAGCACCATCGCTTCGGCAAGCGCTGGCTCGCGCTCGGCCAGCTTCACCAATTCATCGGTCAGCACGATCCTTCCACCGGGCAGCGCAAAGGCATTTGGGCCGATTTGGGAGGCGCGCAGCAGCAAGTCGTAGCGGGGCGCGGGGCCATCCGGATAGGCCTTTTGCACCATGGCCTGCATGCGCGATTGCCAGAGCTTTTGCGCCTCAGGGCCTAGCGTGCTCGGCTTCAAGTAGCGGCTCTCGATTTGCGGCCAAATGTGTTCGCCCAAAGCTTCATCCGCCGACAGAGGCATGGCAGCCACAGCTACCCTTGAGAGCGCTGCAATGCCCCAAATGTGCATGGCTACCAAGAGGCCCACCATCGCCAGCACGCAGGCAATCGCCCACCGCCATTGCTTTTGCATCCGCTGCACGGCGCTGGGCTTTTTGGGCTGCTCAGCCGCCACCCAGGCATCCCACTCGGGCGCATTTTTACTGTGGGCGCTGGCTCCCGCGGGCAGGCTCAGGATGCGCGTGCGGGCGCTTGTAGCTTCTGGCCACTCAAGCGTGCTGCTTTTGGCCCGCGAAAGCTCCAAGTAGGGTGATGCAGCTTGCAGCACCACCAGATCGCTGCCTTGCATTTGCAGCAAGGCTTCTGTTGCGCACGCACTCGCTCCATCGAAAAAGGCGCAGGCAAGGGTTGGGCCGCCGTTCATGTCAATGGAGCACTAGTGTCATGTCACGCCTGAAATGCCGCCGTCTCGCTTGCCCTCGCTGCGCAGGGCGTCGTTGCAAAACTAGCCCATGCAGTGAGCATGCGCTGCGTTTTGCGCCTAGCCCCGCGCACCGATTGCTGCGCGATACACCGACATTTCAAGCGTGACATGACACTAGCGTTACCAGCCCAAGTCTGGTCCGGCCAAATCACCGGCCATTTCACCTGCGGCATCGTTGAAGGATTGCTGCACCTGGCCGGCCAAGCTTTCAAACGACACCCGGCTTTCGATGCTCACCGCCTCCACCCGCATGCGCCAAGCGGCCACCTGTGCATAGGGCCGATAAAGGCCCAGCGTGAAAATCGTGAACAGCAGGTTTTTGAAGCTGAGCATCATGTAGCCGCTGGCCGAGAGGTCGCTGCGAAAGCGCAGGAATCGATTTCCTGTGCGGCTCCACCACAGGTTTTGCAATTTGGCGGCCAGGTAGGCCATCGGCGTGATGACGAGGAACACATAACCCAAGCTGCCCGCGATCAGCAAACCCGGCAGGCCCAGCGTGAAGCCCACCAAGCCGAGCAACAAGGCAAACAAAATCCCCACGATCAGCATCAGGCCAAGCAGAGCCAAAAACGGTGCGTAGGCTTTGGCAGTGGTGGTGCGCAGCTCGGTGCGCAATTGGCCCAGGCGGTAGCTGCCGTGTTGGTAGCGCTTGATCCGAAACAAAAGCCAGGGCAAGCTGATGGCAGCAGCCAGCAGGGCAGCGGCAGAAATCGCGCCCGCCAGCTCCAACATGGGCGGGATTTTTCCGCCTTTGGTCTGCTCGCCGGCATCGATGGCCAAGCCGCTGCCAATCGCCAGCGGAATCAGGTAGATCGCCATCGGGATGCCCAGCGTGATCCAGGCATCGCGTTTGCTGCCCACGAAGGCAAAGCGCATGCCCCGCCAAGAGGTGTTGGCCAAGTGAAACTTGAGGCCCGACCACCACAGAATGGGCCACAGGCCCACGAATGCCAGCACCGCGATCACACCGGCCACCAGTGAAAAGTTCGATGCCACCGCATAGGCCAGCAGGAACACACCCACAAACGCGCTACCTCGCAGCATCTTGCGGGGGCTGCCGTGAAAATCAAGGGCATCGCCTGCGGCCTCGGTGTGGTTGTAGAAATACTTGAGCCGCCGCACTTTGGCCCAGGGGCCGTAAATGCCGAGCGTTACCACCGTGAGCAGCAGGTTGACGATCCAAATCTTAAAAAACTCGTTGCCCGAGCCGCTGAAGCTCAAGCGGGTGCGGCTGCGCTTGTTGTCTGGCAGCCATTCCAGGTTGTGATCGGCGAGCGCCGGGCCCGCTGCTTGCTGGGGCGAGCCGACTTGGCGTGTGCCTATGGAGTCGAAGATGGAGGAATTCATGGCGCTCCCTTGCGTCTGATGCTGCGAAGAAAGTGTAGCGGACAAGCCTGCGTGGCCCTGGAATTCGACGAGTTGGCGACTATTCTGTCGCACAGCTACAAGCCCCGTTGGCAAGCGCGATGTGTTGAAGGGGCGCAAACGATTTTTCTAAGCTGCACAACTACTTAGCGCAGCATTTGCGCAACTCACTTCAAATCGCATTGGACAGCGTGGTTTTGTTCGAGTAATCTTGCAGGTTTGAACGCCAGTGCCTTGATTTCAATGGAGAAATCGCTCCCCGCCATCCCCGCCAAACGCTACTTCACCATCGGTGAGGTCAGCGAGCTTTGTGCTGTGAAGCCTCACGTGCTTCGCTATTGGGAGCAAGAGTTCACGCAACTGAAGCCGATGAAGCGGCGCGGCAATCGCCGCTACTACCAGCACCACGAGGTGCTGATGATCCGCCGCATCCGAGATTTGCTCTACGACCAAGGTTTTACGATCAGCGGCGCACGCAACAAATTGCAAGAAGTGGTGCAAGCCGAGCGCGATAAGCGCCGCGCAGGCGAGGTGATGCTCACGGGCATTGAGCCCGACGACGCCAGCGTGGACGCCGACAGCGCGTTTGACGACTTCACGGACTCCGAGGTGGAAGCTCAGATGGCTGGGCACGCGGGCGCCGGCACATCGGCTCACGGCGAGCCGGGCTTGAATGTGAACAGCTTGGAAGGCTGGCAAGCCGTGCGAACCGAGCTGATCGAGATCCGCAGCTTGCTGGATGGGGCGGGTTGAGTTAGCAGAATCCCGGGACGCGGGGCTCTGCGCGCCATGAAGGCCGCTGACGCGTGAGGAGCGAAATGGCGAGGGCTAGGACTGAGGCAAAACTCCGTTCACCCTGAGATTGTCGAAGGGTTCACGAAGGCTTCGACGGGCTCAGCCCGAGCGGGGAGCGGGATAGCAGGCCTGACCGACGCCAAGCGTGATTTCATGAAAAAATCGCGCTCTGTCCAAGTTAAGTAAAGATTCGATGCTACATAAACAGTAGCAAAACCGAATCTGCGCGCCGCAACTACTTTTTCACCGACTTTGCGGGCGCTTGCTTCGCTGTGGCCTTGGCTTTGCCTTTTGCGCTGGCCTTCTGTGCCGCTTTCGAGCCCTTTTTGACTTCAGCTTTGGCACTTGGCACGACCATTTTGCACACCTGCTTGGCGGGCTTGCCTTTGGCTTTCACGGTGCGACACACTTTGCGCGGATCGGCGGCCAGCGCAAGCTGCGCCGTATCGGCCAAGCTGGCCGCCACGTCATGGCCGTTTGCGCCGCGCGGCACAAGCAGGGTGGAGCCCGCGCGGATGCTGTGGCGTGGCGGAATGCGGTTCACGGCGCGCAGTTGGGCTTCGCTCATGCCCGTGCGCTTGGCGGCCTCGTCGGGGCGCATCTGGGCTGGCACCGTCCAGGCGGTCCAGCTCGCCAGGCGGCCTGTGTGTTTGGCCAAATTGGCTACGAACACGGCTGCGTTGTCCCAAGGCAGCAGAATTTGGGGTGTGCCCGCCGCCAAAATCACTGGCTTGTTCGCAGATGGGTTGAGCGCCACGAAATCGTCTACCTTCACTTCGGCCAAGCGCGCGGCCAGTTCCACATCGATGTCGCGATTGATGTTCACGGTCTGGAAAAAGGGGTGGTTGTCGACTGCGGGCAGCTTGATCGAGAAGCGGGCGGGGTCGCTCACGATGTTTTTCACCGCTTGCAGCTTGGGGATGTAGTCGCGGGTTTCGTTGGGCAAGCTGAGATCCCAATAGGCGGTGCTCAAGCCCGCCTTTTGGTTTTTGGCCATCGCGCGCTGCACATTGCCCTGGCCCCAGTTGTAAGCCGCCAGGGCAAGGTGCCAATCGCCAAACATGTTGTAGAGCCGCTGCAAATAGTCCAGCGCGGCGCGGGTGGACTGGAGCACATCGCGCCGGTCGTCTCGAAACAGGTTTTGCTTCAGGTTGAAATCCTTGCCGGTGCCGGGCATGAATTGCCACATGCCAGCAGCCTTGGCGCTAGACACGGCGTGCGTGACAAAGGCGCTTTCAATGAAGGGCAAGAGTGCCAGCTCGGTGGGCATCTTGCGCATTTCCAGCTCCTCCACGATGTGGAAAAGGTACTTTTGCCCGCGATCGCTGATGCGGCCCAAGTAGTCGGGCCGTTTGGCGTACCAAACTTCTCGGCTGCGCACGTGGTCGTTGTCGAGATCGGCCATGCTGTAGCCGCGCCGAATGCGATCCCACAAATCCACCGGTGCATCCACCGTGGCAATGGCGGGGAAGACCAGCTCGGCGCTTGGCAAAGCGCTGAGTGGTGCGCCCTCGCTGTTGGCGGTGGGCGCTGCGGGGGCTGTTGCGGTAGCGGGCGGCGCAGGCTGCGCGGTGGTGGCCGTGCTGGCGGGCAGCACCGTGGGGCTTTCGGCCCGAGCGCTGCGCATGGGCAGAGTTGCCGAAAAGGCGAGGGCGAGTGCCAAGCCGAATGCCAAGCGCTGAGGCCAAGCTGAAAAAAGACGAGAAACTGCGATCAAAACGTGTTCTTCCAATGCCGCAGCGCGGCGAAGGTGCTGACTTCAGAGCCGTGGGCGGCTTCTTGCTCAGCCACTTGCGCATACCCCGGTGCGCGCTGGGCCGAGGCTTGCAAAGCGGGCTCTGCACAGCGCAAAAATGGGTTCACCGCTCGCTCGGTGCTGATGCGGCTGGGCAGAGTAGGGCGGTTTTCGGCGCGCAGCGCGCGGCAGCTTGCCGTGTAGCCCATCAGAACGGGGTTTGCTGCATCCACCTCGGCCGCAAACTTCAAATTGCTGAGCGTGTACTCATGCGCGCAGCAGACCCGCGTGGCACCCGGCAAGGCCGCCAGGCGGCTGAGCGATGCGTGCATTTGAGCAGGCGTGCCCTCAAAAAGCCGCCCACAGCCGCCTGAAAACAAGGTATCGCCACAAAACAGCAGCGGCTCGCCCAGCTCGGGCGCGTCGCAAAAGTAGCTGATGTGGCCGGCGGTGTGGCCGGGCGTGCCGAGCACTTGGAATGCCAGGCCGAGCAGTTTCACGCTGTCGCCATCGTCCAGCCGGGTATCGATGCCGTCGATGCGTTCAAAACTTGGGCCCCACACCTGCATCTGCGGCCAGGCTGCGCGAAGCGTCATCACACCGCCTACGTGGTCGGCGTGGTGGTGGGTGAGCAGAGTGCCCACGAGTTCAAGCCGCTGCGATTCGAGCGCAGCCTGAACAGCTTGGGCATCTCCCGGGTCCACCACAAGCGCTTGTCTGCCGTTGTGCAGCAGCCAGAGGTAGTTGTCGGCAAAGGCTGCGACGGGGTGGAGGTGAAAAACGGGGGGATTCAAGGCGAGGAGGGTGAAATCTTGCGACACTCCACAGCCCAAGGATGCCGCCGCCGCCATGCCGATGAAGTCTCAAAACGCCCCCATTGTAAGTTTGCACGCCTGGCTGCAAACCGATTGGGGCAGGCCCGTTGCCCAATGGGAGGGGCGGCAGTTGGGTGTGCAAGTGGCGGATTTGTTTGGTTTTCAGGCGGTGCAGCTCGGCTTGCCCGGCGTGGACGGCCTCAGCCAAAACCGCATGCTCAAGCGCTGGTTGGCGCTCGGTGGGCATGAGCTTGGCGGCCAGGAGCCAGCCGCGCCTGAGCTCGACGCGCCGACCGCAGTGGGCGAGCCGAGCAGCGCCGCCGCTTGGCCGAAGCCCGGCTTGGCATGCGACTTCACGGCGCTGCCCTTTGATGAAGCCAGCATCGATTTGCTGATCCTGCCGCATGCGCTCGAGTGGAGTGGCGAGGCAACGGCATGCCTGCGCGAAGCAGAGCGCGTGCTCAGACCCGAAGGCCAGTTGATCGTGACGGGCTTCAACCCCCACGGCGCGCTGGCCTGGCGCCAGCGGGCCAGCCGGGCCTGGCGGCTCGTGAAAAGCGATTCAGCGCTTTTCATGCCTGAGGGCGGAGAATTCATCGCGCCACGGCGGTTGCGCGATTGGCTGCGGCTCTTGAATTTTGAGGTGGAGGCCGTGCGCTACGGCTTGCATGGCTTGCCCACCGCCCGCGATGAAACGCAAGCCGACGGCCCACTGGATCGCATGGGCGCTCGCCTTTGGCCAGCGCTTGGCTCGGTGTACTTGGTGCATGCCGTGAAACGGGTGCCAGGGCCGATGCTGATGCGCGCGCCGCGCCGAAGGGCTGTGTTTGCCAGTGCGCCAGTGCAGGTGGCACGAAAGCAGGGCTCCGCAGCGGATTCTTGAGCCAATCCCCCCATCTGTCCACGTTTTTGTTGCGTGTAATGCTATCGTTGTCGTAGCATCGCCTAGATGCATCGCATTGTCTGTTTGCGACGGGACATGACATTTCGCGGTGATAAAGTCCACAGATGGCGGAGAAAAAATCAATCACAACGGCGGTTGCCGTGGTAGCCCTTTTGGCCGTCGGCGCAGGCGGCTATTTCTGGCTGAATAAGCCTGCGGCATTCGGCGCTAACCCGGGCTCAGGCGCGGCAGGTGCTTTGGCTCCGGCTTCCGCCGCGTCGCCTTCGCCAGCAGGCTCAGCCAGCGGCGCGGCGCGGCCAGCCGGTGTGGAAGTGGCCAAGGTGGAAAAGATCTCGCTGCAAGACGATGCGCAGGCGGTGGGCACACTCAAGTCCAAGCAAAACGTGATGCTGCGCCCCGAGGTGCCTGGGCGCATTTCGCAGCTCGGTTTTGAAGACGGCCAGCGCGTGCGCAAAGGCCAATTGATGGTGCAACTCGACGACGTGTTGCAGCGCGCGGAGGTGAAGCAAAGCCAAGCGCAGGTGAGCATTGCGACGGCCAACCACAAGCGCAACCAAGAACTCGTGGCGCAAAACTTTGTCGCCCAGCGCGTGTTGGACGAGTCGAGCGCGTCGCTTCAGGTGGCGCAGGCGCAGTTGAGTTTGAGTTGCGCGCGGCTGGTGAGGATGCGGATCGAAGCGCCGTTTTCAGGCACGGTGGGCATTCGCAGCGTGAACCTGGGCGATTTTGTGAAAGACGGGGCTGATCTCGTCAATTTAGAAGACATCTCCAGCATGTGGGCCGATTTCCGCCTGCCTGAGCGCTTTCAAACCAAGGTACGCAAGGGCCAATCGGTGGAGCTGCACCTCGATGCGTTTCCGGGCCGCATGTTCAAGGCGCAGATCGAGGCGATCGACCCCGCGCTCGATGCCAACGCGCGCTCAATTGGCATTCGTGCGGCGCTTGCAAACACGGGTGGCGAGCCGATGGTGGCGCGTGG
>JAAFHN010000344.1 GCA_013298415.1 Comamonadaceae bacterium | reverse complement strand
TTGGGGTCGAGTGCCCAACACATCCGCAACAACCGCATCGTGCCGCTGGCCGTGGCATCCGACAAGCGCGTGCCAGCCTTCCCCAACGTGCCCACGGCCAAAGAGCTGGGCGTGCCGAACTACGAGGTGAGCACTTGGTACGGCCTGTGGGCCCCAAAAGGCACGCCGCAAGACGCGATCAACCGCATGCGCGAAGAAGCCACCAAAGCCATCCAGGGCGAAGAACTGAAACGCATTTGGGATGCTGCTGGTGCCGATTTCAGCCCCAACACCCAAGCCGACTTCGCCAAGTTCATCGCCGAAGAAATCAAGCGCTGGGCTGCGGTGGTGAAAGCGTCCGGGGCTAAGCTGGATTGATGCTGGCCAGGCAGTAGGGGAAGGACAGCCGAACGCAGAGTTCGCGGAAGAACGCAAAAGACGCAGAGTACACAGCCAAGTTTTGGGAGTGTTGCTTAAACGTGTTTTGCCAAACGCGAGCATCGGTGGCGCGCTGCGATCCAAAACTCGGCTTTCTTTTGGCTGTTCACTCCGCGAACTATGCGTAAATTTCGCGCACTTTGCGTTCAAAAATTGACCCCTGTGATCTATGAAAAACGCCAACCTCTACGCCATCCTTCGCGCTGAGTTTCCGTCTGAGCTTGATTCGCTGGCGGTGGAAACCGACACGGGTTTGCGCTACTCGTGGCGGGATTTGGATCGGGCGTCGGCCATGCTGGCCAATTTGCTGGAAAAGTCTGGCGCGCCGCGCGGCTCTCGGGTGGCGGTGCAGGTGGAAAAATCGGTGGAGGCGATGTGCCTGTACTTGGCCACGCTGAGAGCGGGCTATGTGTTTTTGCCTTTGAACACCGCCTACCAGCAAGGCGAAATCGCTTACTTTTTAGGCAATGCCGAGCCAGCCATCGTGGTCTGCTCGGGCAAAAACTTCGGCTGGGTGAGCAAGATTGCGTTTTCTGGCACCGAGACCTGGCCTGGGGCAGCGGCGGTGTACACCTTGAACGACGACCGCACCGGCAGCCTGCTTGATCGCGCCGCCCATTGCTCTGATGTTCATAGCATCCATGTCAATGAATCCAGTGACATGGCGGCGATTTTGTATACCAGTGGCACCACGGGCCGCAGCAAGGGCGCGATGCTCTCGCATGGCAACATGGCCAGCAACGCGATCACGCTGAAGTCCTACTGGGGCTGGAAAGCTGGTGACGTGTTGATCCACGCGCTGCCGATCTTTCATGTACACGGCCTCTTCGTGGCGATCCACGGCGCGCTGATCAATGGCAGCGCAATGCTGTGGATGGGCAAATTTGACCCCGCTGCCGCTGTTGCGTTGATGCGCCGAGCAACAGTGTTCATGGGCGTGCCCACGCTCTATGTGCGCATGCTGGCCGAGCCGTCGCTGACGGCAGAGGCCGCGAAACCCATGCGGCTTTTCATCGCGGGCTCGGCACCGCTCCTGAAAGAAACCTTTGATGCCTGGCGAGAGCGCACAGGCCACACGATTTTGGAGCGCTACGGCATGAGCGAGACGGTGATGCTGACCAGCAACCCGTATGCCGCCGATTCGCGCTACGAAGGGCAATCTGAGCGGCGCGCCGCGACAGTGGGATTCCCGCTGCCCGGCGTTGCGCTGCGCGTGTGTGGCGACGATGGGGCCGAGTTGCCAGTGGGTCACATCGGCGGCATCCAAGTCAAAGGCCCGAACGTGTTTGCCGGCTACTGGCGCATGCCGGAGAAAACCGCCGAGGAATTCACCGCAGACGGCTTTTTCAAAACCGGCGACGTGGGCAAGGTAGACGAGCGCGGCTACGTGAGCATCGTGGGCCGCAGCAAAGACTTGATCATCTCTGGCGGCTACAACGTCTACCCCGCAGAAATCGAATCTGCCATCAACGATCTACCGGGGGTGGAGGAAAGCGCCCTCATCGGCGTGCCACACCCCGATTTCGGCGAAGTTGGCATCGCACTCGTCGTGCCGAAAAAGGGCGTGGCCTTGGACTCTTCCGCAATCCTAGCCACCCTCAAATCCCAGCTCGCCAACTTCAAAATTCCCAAACGCTGCGAGATCGTCCACGAGCTCCCGCGCAACACCATGGGCAAGGTGCAAAAGGCGGTGCTGCGAGAGCAGTACAAGGGCGCTTTTGTGGCCCCCTAAGCGGTAGCCTGGGCCGAGAGTGGTAGCGGTCAAAAAAAGCGGAGAACTGCGTTTTGTCCTTTCAATCATTGCACTGATTGCTCCGAAAAGAGGAGCTTACGGCTTGACAAAGTACTGTACGCCTGCGAGCTGCGCATAGTCCGCATCCTGCGTCCAAAGCACTGCGCCCTTGGCTTGGGCGCTGGCGTAGATGACGGCGTCTCCGAAGGCGAGTTTGTGTTTTGAGGCGATTCGAGCGGCTGAGATGGCGAGTTGGTCGGTGAGGGGAACGAGTTCGCCCAAACGCATGACGTTGAGGCACTGGGCCACGGTGGCTTCGCCGTAGTGCCGATCCAGCACGCGGCAGACTTCGAAGAGACAGATCGTGGGAACGACGAGGCACTCAGCGTTTTCGATGGCGGCGGCGAAAAGGTCTGCGCGAGGCGAATCGAGGAAGTACTCGATCCACGCGGAAGAATCGATGACGTTGCCGCCGTGCAGATCAATCAGCTCGGTCATGGCGCTTTGAGCTCGGTAGGAGCTGGCCAGCGGCTCGGATCTGCCGACCTGTCGTACTCCTTTTCGATTTCCAGCAGCTTGGGGTCGATGCCGTAGGGCTTCAAGATGCCGCGATAGGCGCTGATGGGCAACTGCGGCCTGGCGGTGAAGCTGAAATTGAGCTCGCCGATTTCGAAACGCAGCTTGGTGCCGGTTTCAATCCCGAGCTTTTTGCGCAGCGCTGCGGGCAGCGTCACTTGGCCTTTGCTGGACACGGTGGCTTCTAGAACTTCGTCTTGCATGGGATGCCTTTTGGAGGAGTTTGGCCTGGATGCTTTACATCTCTCGTTAATGTAAGGCAAATGCGATATTTTGCCGACTTTTCCGCGCTCTGCACCTTGGTAGCATCGTTCAAAAGTTGTAGCAATGAACGCAATAAATACCTGGACAGTGGTTCATTTTTACTTCAAATCGAGGGCTCCATCGCCGTACCAAAGCGTTTTGAAGGCAGCAGGCCTCCATGGCCTCGCCTGACGGTCGACCAGAGCGACGGAGGGCACAATGTCTGACCCCCGAACCCCGAAGTCCGAACCCCGCGATGTGCCGCAAGCCATGACCACCTCTCCATTTTTTCGCCTCACCATCGCCCGGCTCGTGTGGCTGCATCGCGGCATGGGGCTGCTGGTGGCGATCAGCCTGGCGATGCTGGTTTGGCGCTCTGGCCATGTGTCAAGCGGCTTTTTCGGGGCGTTTGCGCAGCTGTTTGCGGCTTTGGTGGCTTGGGCAGCGGTGAGGGCCTGGCTCACGTCTGCTCGCAGGCGCTTTATCCGCGAGGCGCGATTGCCCACCGAGCTGATCGGCAAGGCGCTGCGCGAGGCGCACCCGCACCTGGGTGTGCGGGAATGCGATTTGGTGGTGCGCGGGCTGCGGCAGTTTTTCGTGGCGTATCTGCGCAGCGGCCAAAAAACCGTGGGCATGCCGAGTAAGGTGGTAGATACCGGTTGGCATGCCTTCATCCTGCACACGCGGGCCTACGGGGAGTGGTGCCAGACAGCGTTTGGCGGCCTGATGCACCACATGCCCGCCGAGGCGATGGGGCCAAAAGCCGAGCGCAATGACGCACTGCGCCGCACCTGGTTTTGGGCCTGCAAGGAAGACGGCATCGACCCGCGCGGGCCCACGCGGCTGCCGCTGCTTTTTGCGCTGGATGCCAAGTTCGACATCGTTGGTGGCT
>JAAFHN010000370.1 GCA_013298415.1 Comamonadaceae bacterium | reverse complement strand
CGTGCCGATGAAAGCCCACGTGGCGGGTATCGCAATGGGCCTCATCAAGGAAGCCAACCGCTTTGCCGTGTTGACTGACATCTTGGGCGACGAGGATCATTTGGGCGACATGGACTTCAAAGTGGCCGGCACTGTGAACGGCGTGACCGCGCTCCAAATGGACATCAAGATCCAAGGCATCACGCAAGAGATCATGCAAGTCGCTCTTGCCCAAGCCAAAGAAGCGCGCATGCACATCCTGGGCAAGATGCAAGCGGCGATGGGCGAAGCCAAAACCGATGTGAGCGATTTCGCACCGCGTCTGTACACGATGAAGATCAACCCCGAGAAGATCCGCGACGTGATCGGCAAGGGCGGCTCCGTGATCCGCGCATTGACGGAAGAAACCGGCACCACCATCGACATCGGCGAAGACGGCACGATCACCATCGCCAGCACCGATTCCACCAAGGCCGACGAAGCCAAGCGCCGCATCACCGAGATCACCGCCGAAGTGGTGGTCGGCCAGATTTACGAAGGCCCAATCACAAAGATTTTGGACTTCGGCGCGCTCGTGCAAGTGCTGCCCGGTAAAGACGGCTTGGTTCACATCAGCCAAATCGCCCACGAGCGCATTGCCAACGTGAGCGATGTGCTCAGCGAAGGCCAAGTCGTGCGTGTGAAAGCCATGGAAACAGATGAGAAGGGCCGCGTAAAGCTCTCCATCAAAGCGCTTTTGGAGCGCCCGGAAGGCATGCCTGAAGAAGCGCCTCGCGAATTCCGCGAGCGTGGCCCGCGCGACGATCGCGGCTTCAGAGGCGACCGTGGCGACCGCGGTGATCGAGGCCCCCGTGGCGACCGCCCTCCCCGTGGCCCACGCCCGGAACGCGCGGAAGGCGCTGAACCAGCCCAGCCGCCACAAGCGTAAGCAACCGCCCCGTGCACGAGCCACTGGCTCGGCGCAGGCTTAGAGGCTTCCTCGCATGACCATGCTTGCATTTGAAATCAGCCAACCCGGTGGCCCCGAAGTGCTGCGCCATGCGCAGCGCATGATGCCTTCGCTTGGCGCGGGAGAGCTGCTGATTCGTGTGCAAGCCAGCGGCATCAATCGCCCGGATGTGTTGCAGCGCCAAGGCGCATACCCGCCGCCGCCGGGCGCGTCAGACCTGCCGGGCCTCGAAGTGGCAGGTGTGATCGAAGCGGGTGATGCGGCTTTGCTCGCTGAGCACGGCTTTGCGATCGGGCAAAACGTGTGCGCGCTGACCCACGGCGGCGGCTATGCGGAGTTCTGCGTTGCGCCAGTTGGCCAATGTCTGCCCTGGCCCTCAGGCTTCAGCGCGGTGCAAGCCGCCAGCCTGCCCGAGACGATGTTCACCGTTTGGGCCAATGTGTTTGACCGCGCGCGTCTGCAGCCTGGCGAGACTCTGCTCATCCAAGGTGGCAGCAGTGGCATTGGCGTAGCCGCCATTCAGATGGCCAAAGCCCATGGCGCACGGGTATTCGTCACAGCGGGCAGCGATGCCAAGTGTCAAGCCTGCCTCGATCTCGGCGCAGACGCGGCGATCAATTACAAGCGAGCCGATTTCAGCGCTGAAGTACAGCGGCTCACCGATGGCCGGGGCGTGGACGTCATTTTGGACATGGTGGCCGGTGAGTACGTCGCACGCGAGGTTCAGTGCCTGGCCGACGACGGCCGCTTGGTCATCATCGCAGTGCAAGGCGGCGTGGGCGCTTCGCTCAATGCTGGGCTCGTGCTGCGCAAGCGCCTCACCATTTCTGGCTCCACCCTGCGGCCCCGCACGGTTGCCTACAAGGCGCAGCTCGCCTCGGCCCTCAAAGCCAAGGCCTGGCCGTGGCTGGAGTCTGGTCAAGTAAAGCCGGTGATTTCGGCTATGTTCAGCGCGCGAGATCCCCAGGCGGCCGCCCAAGCGCACGCGCTCATGGAAAGCGGCGGCCACATCGGAAAAATCATGTTGGAATGGAGTGGCGCATGAACCCCAACCGCCCCACGATCATCGCAGGCAACTGGAAGATGAACGGCTCGCGCGCTGCGAACGCAGCGCTGCTGGACGGGATAGGCCAGGCCTGGAGCGCCCTCGCCCACCAAGCGCCAAGCTGCCAAGTCCTGGTTTGCGCTCCCACGGTGTATTTGAGCCAGATTTCTGAGCATATTCAGTCTTCTGTCCAGATAAAATCAACGTCTATCGCTATACATTTGGGAGCACAGGATGTTTCGACGCAATCCAGCGGTGCGTACACCGGGGAGTGCGCGGCGGGCATGCTGAAGGAAGCCGGTTGCAGCCACGTGATCGTCGGCCACAGCGAGCGGCGGCAGTACCACGGCGAAACAGACACCACAGTCGCGGCCAAAGCCAAAGCCGCGTTGGCGCAGGGTTTGCAGCCCATCGTTTGTGTGGGCGAAACGCTGGCCCAGCGCGATGCCGGCCAAGCAATCACTGTCGTGAGCGCACAACTCAAAGCCGTCACTGATTTGCTGCAAACAGACGCAGCGCGAATCGCGGTCGCCTACGAGCCTGTGTGGGCGATCGGCACGGGTCGCACCGCGTCGCCGGAGCAAGCGCAAGAAATCCACGCCGCGCTGCGCAACGCACTTACCTCAGCACGCGCAGCCGGCGTGCCCATCCTTTACGGCGGCAGCATGAATGCAGCCAATGCGCAAGCCCTGCTCTCGCAGCCCGACATTGACGGTGGTTTGATCGGCGGGGCGTCCTTGAAACCGGCCGACTTCACCCAAATCATCTCTGCCGCGCACGCGCTGCGCGCAGGCCCACACTGATCCTCGGCCTTCGGCCAGCCATCTCTACCTTTCTTTCGATCCCACACCACGCCATGCAAGTCTTCCAAACCCTCATCCTTGCAATCCAATTGCTCTCCGCTTTGACCATGATTGGACTCGTCCTGGTGCAGCACGGCAAGGGTGCTGACGCCGGGGCTGCATTTGGCAGCGGCGGCTCAGGCTCGGCCAGCCTTTTCGGCGCAAGCGGCGGAGCCAATGCCCTGTCCAAGCTCACCGCAGTTTGTGCGACGGTCTTCTTCGTCTGCACGCTGGGTTTGGCCTACATCGGCGGCGTGCGTCCAGATGCAACGGGCTCCAGCGTTCTGCAACGCGCGGCGGGCTCGGCAGCACCTTCTGCCTCGGCAACGGTGAACAAAACTGCAAATCAAATTCCAACGAGCGCAGGCCCCGCTGGCGCAGCGTCGGCTGCGCCAGCAGCCTCCGCAGCGCCTTCCGCGCCGGCCTCCGGCGCTGGTGCGATTCCCACTGGAAAATGAGCCTCAATTCAGAGCTCCTGCGAATGCGCAGCGAACGCACTGTTTTGCAAGCCAAATTCAGAAGTTTGAAGGTCTTTTCAGGGTAAACTCTCGGGTTGTTTGGCGCCGAGCTTCATCCTCTGCACTGCGCTGAAATCCACAGATGCCGACGTGGTGAAATTGGTAGACACGCTATCTTGAGGGGGTAGTGGCGAAAGCTGTGCGAGTTCGAGTCTCGCCGTCGGCACCAAACATCGGTCAGCGGGCACCCTCTATGCCACGCTGACCACCAGGGCAGTTTGGGCAATGCTCAGGCTGCATGCACCAGCCGAGTAAGCGCATGAACTTAGAACAATACCTGCCCGTCCTGTTGTTCATCCTGGTGGGTATTGGC
>JAAFHN010000058.1 GCA_013298415.1 Comamonadaceae bacterium | reverse complement strand
CCAACAAGCCAAAAACGCAGGCGCTCACATCATCGAGATCCCCCGGCTGCACGATGCCTGCATGCGAAAAATCGACCAACACGACAGCAGCTTCTGGAAAGCCGCCAACGACAAATCCAGCGAAACCGCCCTAGGCCTGATAGAGCGGCAGCGGGTGAAGACTTGGTTGAAGAGCTGCTACGGCGTGTTTGAAGGGGTGGGTGTTTGAGCGAGGGCATCCGCGATTGCGTCCACAGTCTCGGCATAGTTCCTCAGCTATTTTTATGTAAATTCAAATATTTTTCTTGATTTTGCAGGTTTTTGATATGCTGCGAACATGATCGCCCGCAACATCAAAGCCCTGCTGCTGCAACTTAGCCGCCAGTACCCCATCGTCACTTTGACTGGCCCTCGGCAAAGTGGCAAAACAACGCTTGCTAAGCTGCTGTTTCCGTTTAAGCCTTACGTTACGCTGGAAGACCCTGACGTTCGGCGCTTCGCTGCGGACGATCCTCGGGGCTTTTTGGCGCAGTATTCCAGCGGAGCGATTTTTGATGAAATTCAGCGTGCCCCGGAGCTGCCTTCGTATCTGCAGGGCATGGTGGATGCCAATCCGAGGCCGGGCCAGTTCATCTTGACGGGCAGCCAGCAGTTTGAGCTGATGACGCAAGTGACGCAATCCTTGGCCGGGCGCACGGGGCTTTTGCGTTTGCTGCCGCTCACGCTGGCTGAGACGCAGCGATTCAGCACCAACCGAGCTACGAAGCAAACCCTCCCCGAAGTCTTGCGCAGAGGCTTTTATCCCCGCATTCACGACCACAAGCTTGACCCATCACAAGCGCTGGCCGACTACTTTTCAACCTATGTAGAACGCGACTTACGGCAGCTCACAGCTGTGCATGATTTGCAGCGGTTTGAGCGTTTTGTGCGCCTGTGCGCGGGGCGCAGTGGGCAGTTGCTGAACCTGGTGAGCTTGGGCAACGACGCGGGCGTGTCGCAGCCCACTGCGCGAGCGTGGGTGGATTTGATGCAGACCAGTTTCATCCTCTATCTGCTGCCACCTTGGCACACGAACAGCGGCAAGCGCTTGGTGAAATCGCCCAAGCTGTATTTCTACGACGTGGGCCTGGCCTGCTGGTTGCTTGGCCTACGCACAGCTGAGCAGGTCTCGCGCGATCCGCTGTGGGGCAGCTTGTTTGAGAACTTTGTGATCATGGAAGCACTGAAAGACCGGTTGAACGCAGGCGAAAGCGCCGAGATGTACTTCTATCGCGACTCTGAAGGGAACGAAGTGGATTTGCTGCTGCCCACAGGCGGGCAGATGCATGCGGTGGAGATCAGGGCTGGCGCGACCGTGAACCCAGACTACTTTAAGGGTCTGAAAACTTTCCAGAAGCATCATCCTCAAGCACTCGCCTCGGGCAACGTGATCTACGGCGGCACACAGGGCCAGCAGCGCAGCGATTGGCCTGTATTTTCTTGGCGGGGTTTGATGAACAAGCCGTAGAGGCGCGGAATGCTTGGGCTTCTGGTTCAATACCAGCCGGGCGTTGCGCAGCACACATGAATGCTACGGTTTATGAAGCAACAAACGTTGTAAATACCTTGACAGTGGGCCAATCTCTCACCAAATTCAACCTGAACGCGTCGCAAAATGCCCTGGCGTGCTGATTTGAGGCTTCGGTACAGCCGTGCGGGGGACGCGACGCATTTGTCGTTTTCGCACGATGGGCCGCTGCGGGTGCTCAAAAGCTTGTATCCCGAAGGCCCTGGGGTTTGCCACAGCGTGATGGTGCATCCGCCCGGGGGGCTGGTGAGCGGGGATGATTTGCGCATTGACGTGACGGTGGAGCGCGGAGCGCATGCGCTCATCAGCACGCCGGGGGCCACTCGGTTTTACAAGTCAACGGGCGAGCAGTCTGCAACCCAGACGGTAAAGCTGCATGCGGCCGAAGGCGCGCGGCTGGAATGGGTGCCGCTGGAGGCGATTGCCTACCCCGGCTGCGACGCGGCCAACAACTTGGCGCTATCACTTGAGCCCGGCGCGCAGGCCATCGGCTGGGACGTGACGAGCCTGGGCCTACCCGCCGCGAAACTGGCGTTTGACGACCCGAGCCTGCCCCGCGCCTCTCGCTTTGCTCAGAGCCTGCATTGGCCAGGGCATTGGCAAGAGCGGGCAGTGATCGCCGGGGGAGATGTGCGTTTGCTGGGCTCGCCGCTGGGTTTGAGTGGCTGGCGCTGCATGGGCACGCTGTGGTTTGCTTCAGGCAGTGCGGTTTCACGCACGCAGATGGAAGCACTGGCCGACGCCTTGCGGGCCAGCTGGCTGGGTGCGGCCGACGCGTCGCGCTGCGGCTGCTCTTGGCTGGATTCGCAATTGCTGGTGGTGCGCTGCCTGGGGCCGCTCTCAGAGCCGGTGATGCAGCGCATGCAACGGAGCTGGGCCGTGCTGCGGCGCGAGGCTTGGGGAATGGATGCGTCTTCGCCTCGGATTTGGGCGGTGTGAGGCACCGCCCCCGTTCGGGCTGAGGTATTGAAGCCCTGGCGATGCCCTTCGACACCTCAGGGCGAACGGGAGGGTGGGCGATCTGGGCGAACGGGAGCGGGGGTGCTCAGGGCGAAGGGGAGCGTGGGCGCTTAGGGTGAAGGGGCCGACAGCCGGCCTGCCGCCCAGATCACCTGCTTCACCACGGCGGCCACGCGCTCGGCGGATTTGGGATCGGTCAGTGAGCCGTCTGGCGCGAACGCGCTGCCTGCGCGGCCGAGAGCGAATTGCTCGGGTGCTACCCAGCAATGCAGGTTGAGCAGCAGCTTGCTCACGTCGCTTAGCGATCGGATGCCGCCCAGGCCGCCGGGCGATGCGGCCATGAGGCCCACCACCTTGCCTCGGAAAGGTTTGAAGCCATCGCCCCAGTCTTTTTCCACATCTGGGCCGTGGAGCTGACCCGACTTGGCCGGGCTGGAGCACCAATCGATGGTGTTTTTCAAAAGCGCTGTGATGCTGGCGTTGTACTCCGGCGAGCAAATCACCCAGCCGGCATGGGCATGCATGAGGGATTTGAGCTTGAGCACGTCAGGCGGGGTGCCTTTGGCTTCGATGTCAGCGTTGTAGATCGGGATGTCGAAATCGGCCAGGTCGATCAGGGTGGCTTGCGCGCCTTGCGCCTCACCGGACTTGGCTGCCACTGCCGCCAGCTTGCGGTTGAAGGATTCGGCACGGGTGGAGCCTGCGAAAACGAGGATGGAAGTCATGTGATTCAGTGTGTCATGGAGGTGCTGAGCATGGCTTCGTAGTCTGCCGCGCTCGCAAGCCTCGGATTGGTTTTGTGGCAATGGTCTGCCAGTGCGCCTTGGATCACTTTGGCGAATTGGCCCTGCTCCACGCCCATCGCTGCGAGGCCTGTGGGCAGGCCTAGGCGGGCGTTCATTTCTACGACTGCTGCGCCCACGTCAGAGCCTGAACCCAAACCCATCGCCTGCGCCATTCGGGCCAGGCGCTTTTCTTTTCTCACCGCGTCGCTCTCAGCGTTGAACGCAATCACGGCTGGCAGAAACATCGCGTTCAGCGTGCCGTGGTGCAAGCGCGGGTTCACTCCGCCCAAGCTGTGGGAGAGCGAATGCACGCAGCCCAGGCCTTTTTGAAACGCCATCGCGCCCTGCATGCTGGCGCTCATCATCATCAGCCGCGCTTCCACATCTTGGCCGTTCGAGGTGGCGCGCTCGATGTGCGCCCAGCCGCGCGCGAGGCCATCGAGGGCAATGCCGTCGGCGGGCGGGTTGAACGCGGCACTCATGAAGGTTTCCATGCAGTGGGCAATCGCGTCCATGCCGGTGGCGGCCGTCAGCAGCGGCGGCAAGCCGAGTGTGAGTTCCGGGTCGCAAATCGCGGCTTTGGGCACCAAGTGCCAAGAGTGAAAGCCGAGTTTTCGGCCGTCGTCCACGATGATGATCGCGCCCCGGGCCACTTCGCTGCCCGTACCTGCCGTGGTGGGCACGGCGATCAGCGGCACGCAGGCTGGCGTGATGCGCGGTGAGCCGCCTTCAATCGTGGCGTAAGTCGTGAGCGGGCCGGGGTGCGCCGCGGCAATCGCAATGCCCTTGGCGCAGTCGATCGCGCTGCCACCGCCCACTGCAATCAAGCCGTCGCAGTTCGCAGCTGCGTAGGCCGCCACGCCTGCGCGCACTGCCGCCTCGGTGGGGTTAGACGGCGTATCGGCAAACACCGCTGCGGCAACGCCGCCGAGTGCGGATTCGGCTTTGGCCGCCAGGCCCGCCTTCACCACCCCCACGTCGGTCACGATCAAGCCCCGCGTGATGCCTACGCGCTCGCATTCGGCCCTCAGGTGCGTCAGCGCGCCGATCTCGATGTGGATTTGCGTGATGTAGTTGATTTGCGCCATGGATCTGTGTTTGGGTTGCCGTGGGCACGCATCTTGCAACAAAATGCATTCATGGAACTCACCCCCCGAGAAAAAGACAAGCTGCTGATCTTCACGGCCGCGCTGCTCGCTGAGCGGCGCAAGGCGCGTGGCTTAAAGCTCAACTACCCCGAGGCTGTGGCCTTCATCTCAGCCGCAGTGATGGAGGGCGCCCGCGATGGCAAAACCGTAGCCCACCTCATGAGCGCTGGCCGCGACATTTTGAAGCGCGCCGATGTGATGGACGGCGTGCCAGAAATGATCCCCGACATCCAAGTCGAAGCCACTTTTCCAGACGGCACCAAGCTCGTGACCGTGCATCAACCCATTCAGTGAGGCAAAGCAATGAAATCACAAATTCTGGCGCAACCCTCTGCCTTAAACGGCGATCCCCATCCGTTCGGGCTGAGGCATCGAAGCCCCAGTCGGCCCTTCGATACCTCAGGGCGAACGGGCAAGATCGTCGGCCTGGCAAGTTTTCGCAGCCTTTCAAAATTGATAGCACTAGGTGTTGTAAATACCTGGACAGTGAGCGCATTTGCCCATGAAGGACACGGTTTGAACGGCCCGCACTGGCATGCGAGCGATGTGTGGGCGCTGGTGGCGCTGGCAGCGGCAGTGGGCGTGGCCATCTACTTGAGCAAGGGCAAAAAGTGATCCCCGGCGAACTGCTCATTGAGCCGGGCGAGCACACGCTCAACCCTGGCCGGCGCACGCACACCGTGATCGTGCGCAACACCGGCACGCGGCCCGTGCAAGTGGGCTCGCACTACCACTTTGCAGAGACGAATTCGGCGCTTGACTTTGACCGAGCCGCCGCACGCGGCATGCGGCTCAATTTGCCCAGCGGCATGGCGGTGCGCTTTGAGCCGGGGCAGCAGCGCACGGTGGAACTCGTGGATTACGCGGGGGCCCGCAAGGTGTACGGCTTTCGTGGCGATGTGATGGGAGCGCTCTGATGGCCACGATCAACCGAAGAGCCTACGCCGAAATGTTTGGCCCCACGGTAGGCGACCGCGTGCGTCTGGCGGATACCGATCTCATCATCGAAGTAGAAGCCGATCACACGCTGGCCGCTGGCGGCTACGGCGAAGAAGTGAAGTTTGGCGGCGGCAAAACCATCCGCGATGGCATGGGGCAATCGCAAGTGCGTAATTTGGATGGCGCCTGTGATCTCGTCATCACCAATGCCTTGATCGTGGACCACTGGGGCATCGTGAAGGCCGACATCGGCATCCAAGGCACCCGCATCGCAGCCATCGGTAAAGCAGGTAACCCCGATGTGCAACCGGGTGTGAACATCATCATCGGGCCAGGCACCGAGATTTTGAGCTCCGAGGGCATGATCGTAACCGCTGGCGCGATTGACTCGCACATCCACTTCATTTGCCCGCAGCAAATTGAAGAAGCGCTGATGAGCGGCGTAACCACCATGATGGGCGGCGGCACGGGGCCTGCCACGGGCACGTTTGCCACCACCTGCACGCCGGGCCCGGCCAACATCGCTCGCATGTTGCAGGCAGCCGATTCGTTTCCGATGAATTTGGGTTTTCTCGGCAAAGGCAACGCCAGCCTGCCCGGTGCGCTGCACGAGCAAATCCAAGCCGGTGCCATCGGCATGAAGCTGCACGAAGACTGGGGCACCACGCCGCAAGCAATCGACAACTGCTTGGACGTGGCCGAGGCCACCGACACGCAAGTGGCGATCCACACCGACACGCTGAACGAAGGCGGGAGCTTGGAAGACACGGTTGCCGCCTTCAAAGGCCGCACCATCCACAGCTTTCACACCGAAGGCGCAGGCGGTGGCCACGCGCCCGACATCATGAAAGTGGTGGGCGAAGCCAATGTGCTGCCCTCTTCCACCAACCCCACCCGACCCTACACGGTGAACACGCTGGACGAGCATGTGGACATGCTCATGGTGTGCCATCACCTGGACGCGTCGATCGCCGAAGACCTGGCCTTTGCCGAGAGCCGCATCCGCAAAGAAACGATTGCGGCCGAAGACATCTTGCACGATCTGGGCGCGATCAGCATGTTCAGCTCAGACAGCCAAGCCATGGGCCGCGTGGGCGAAGTGGTGATCCGCTGCTGGCAAACGGCGCACAAGATGAGGGTGCAGCGGGGGCCGCTGAAAGAGGATTCCGCCCGTAACGACAACTTCCGCGTCAAACGCTACGCCGCCAAGCTGGCCATCAACGCCGCGATTGCCCACGGCATCAGCCACGATGTGGGCAGCATCGCGGTGGGCAAGTGGGCCGATTTGGTGCTGTGGAAGCCCGCTTTTTTTGGGGTAAAGCCGAGTGTGATCGTGAAAGGCGGCTTCATCGCCGCCGCAGCGATGGGCGACCCGAATGCCAGCATCCCCACACCGCAGCCGGTGCATTACCGCCCCATGTTTGGCAGCTTTGGCCGAGCAATGACGCAGACGAGCCTCACCTTTGTGAGCCAAGCGGGCTTGGCAGCAGGCGTAGGCGAGCGCTTTGGATTGCAAAAGCCTTTGAGCGCCGTGCGCGGCATTCGAGGCAAAGGCAAAGCCGACATGGTGCTCAACGACTACTGCCCCAAGATGGAAATCGACCATCAAACCTACGAAGTGCGGGCTGACGGGGTATTGCTCACCTGCGAGCCAGCAAAGGTGCTGCCGATGGCGCAGCGGTATTTTTTGTTCTGATGGCTCACACCTCAGGGGCAGAGGAAGCAACGCGAAAAGCGCTGAAAAGGAATCCGAAAACCGCGAAAACAGTCTTATTATTCGGACAAAAATTCGGCCAGTGATTTGTCTGTCTTTTCAGTAAATCATTGAATCTAAACGGTTTAAACCATTAAAATCCGGACATAATTCCGGACATGGAACGTACCGCGTCCACTGCTGCACACCGGTTACTCGCGCTTGAAGTGGCGCGGCGGCACAAAAGTGCGCCGCAATTGGCGGCAGCCTGTGGCTTGTCTGAGCGGCAAGTACGGCGGGTGTTGGCCCAGTTGCCGGGCATCGTGTCGGCGGGCAAAGCCTCGCGCACGCGCTACGCCACCGCGCGGCCGCTCCGAGGCGATGCGGGTGCGATGCCGCTGTATGCGATTGACGAAAACGCCCAAGCCCGCGAGCTGGCAAAGTTTTCACTCACCGAGCCTGAAGGCAGCTTGTGCGACCTGTCGGCGCACATGCCTTGCTACACGGAGCCAGACGATGCAGCTCGTGACGGCTGGTGGGATGGCCTGCCCTACGCCGCGTATCACATGCAACCCGTGGGCTACTTGGGCAGGCAGTTTGCGCGCCGCTATGGGCCGCAGCTGGAAGTGGCACCCGACCCAACCCGATGGGGCGACGATCAGATCGCCTGGGTGCTGAGCCGCCAGGGGCATGACACGAGCGGCTCCTTGGTGCTCGGCGATGTGGCCATGCAAATGTGGCTGGATGCGCAGCAAAGCCCATTGGATTCCGTGAGATCGCAAGACTTATCAGCGCACTACGCCCAGCTTGCCAATGAAGCCATGCGCGAAGGTAACCCTGGGCGCAGCGCGGCAGGGGAGTTTCCAAAATTCACGGCGCTTCGTGAGGGCGGCCAAAGCAGCCAAACGCCGCACGTGATCGTGAAGTTCAGCGCCGCGCTGCAAACCAACTCCGGCTCCGATGCCGCAGCCCAACGCTGGGCCGATTTGCTGCTGTGCGAGCACCTGGCGCTTCAAGCGCTGCGCCAGCATGGCATCGCTGCTGCGCAAACCCGCATCATCCAAACTCAAGGCCGGACATGCTTGGAATCGGAGCGCTTTGATCGCGTAGGCCTTTGGGGCCGAAAGCCGCTCGTGAGCTTGCAAGCTGCGGGCGATTGCCTCTTTGGCATGGCGGATCAAAGCTGGCCCGAAGTGGCGCAGGCGTTTTTGAAGGCAAAACTCATCACCGAGGCTACTGCCCACCAAATCGCAGTGCTCTGGTGGTTTGGCCGCCTGATCGCCAACACCGACATGCACCACGGCAACCTGTCGCTGTGGTGGCGGCCCGGCGGATTCGACCTCGCCCCAGCCTACGACATGCTGCCCATGGCCTATGCCCCGCATGCCAGCGGCGAGCTCCGCAACCCCGACTGGCAGCCGCCACTGCCCCTGCCTGCGCAGCAACGCGCTTGGCATCAAGCGGCCCCGATCGCCTTCGCATTTTGGCAAGAGGCTGCTGACGCCGCGATGTCGGCGCAGCTCAAAAGCCACTGCCTGCAAAACGCCAGTCGGATCTCACTGGCCATCCAGCGCACAGGCTAAGTCACGCCACAGCCTCAAGCGACAATCGTCTGCATGAATTCACCCGCCCGCAAACGCTTTGACCTCATTGCCTTCGATTGGGATGGCACGCTATTTGATTCCACCCGCATCATCGTGCTCTCGATCCAGGGTGCGGTGGCTGATTTGGGCTATGCCGTGCCGAGTGACGAGGCTGCGGCTCATGTGATTGGCTTGAACCTCGTGCAAGCGCTGGCGCATGCTGCGCCCGATGTGCCCCGCGAGCGCTGGCCCGAGCTTTCCGAGCGCTACAAACACCACTACGGCAAGCACATCCATGATGTGACGCTTTTTCCCGGCACAGAAGCCATGCTGCAAGCCCTGCAAGCGGCAGGCTACAAGCTGGCGGTGGCCACAGGCAAAGGCCGCGCGGGCTTGAACGAGGCGCTAGACATCTCCGGCATGCGGCGCTACTTTGCCGCCACCCGCACGGCGGATGAGACCCGTGGCAAGCCCGATCCGTTGATGCTGCATGAGCTGATGGTGGAGCTGGATACGCCTGCCGAACGCACCCTGATGATTGGCGACACCACACACGACTTGCAGTTGGCAGCGAACGCTGGCTGCCCAGCGGTCGGCGTGAACTTCGGCGCGCATCCTGAGGCGCAGTTGCGAGCATTGAACCCGCTCTACATCGCCCACAGCACGCCAGATTTGCACCGATGGCTACTCCTGAATGCATAGCATCAGATGTAGTTAATAGTAGGACAGAGCTTATATATCTCATCAAAACGCCATGGAAATCGGCTCCAACAACCTTGCAGACACGCCCCAAGCCCTGTGCGCCGCATCTGAGCTGGTGAACGGTGGCCCCGCCGTGCCTTTCGACGTGAACTTTGCGGGGCAGACTTGCCGCGCGTTTGCGGTGCGCTACGAAGGCCAAGTGCATGCCTATCTGAACCGCTGCACCCATGTGGCGATGGAACTCGATTGGCAGCCCAACCAGTTTTTTGACGACACGGGCCAGTGGTTGCTCTGCTCCACCCACGGCGCGGCCTACTTGCCCGCTACGGGCGAGTGCGCGGGCGGGCCTTGCAAAGGCGGCTTGGTGAAGATCCGCTGCTCTGAAGACGGCCAGCAGGTGTACTGGCATACTGAATGGAACTTGAAACCTGTGGACTTCGGTTTCTAGATTGAAGTCCCGAGCTGCACCCCATGTTTGACAACATCACCCCCCAAGAATCCCCCAGCCCCAAACCCGCAGGATGGCAAGCGCCCGACGGCTGGGAGCGCGCCACGCTGGAAAAGCTGGCTTTTGCCTCGCTGGCAGAGCAAAAAGCCGCGCGCCGCTGGAAGATCTTTTTCAAGCTCGCCTGGCTTGCCGTGATCGTGGGCTTTTTGTGGATGATTTTTTTCCACAACCCCGTCACCAGCTCCCCCACCCTGCCCTCTGAGCACACCGCTGTGATTGAGATTCGCGGCGAGATCGCGCCGGGCATGGATGCGAGCGCCGAGAACATCAATGCCGCGCTGAAATCCGCATTTGAAGAAAGCGCCGTCAAAGGCATCGTGCTGCTTGTGAATTCCCCTGGGGGCAGCCCCGTGCAAGCGGGGATGATCAACGATGAAATCAAGCGCTTGAAAGCCATCCACAAAAAGCCCATCGTGGCTGTGGTGGAAGAAGCCGCCGCCTCTGCGGCCTACTACATCGCCGCTGGCACCGACAGCATCTACGTGAACAAAGCCAGCATCGTGGGCAGCATCGGCGTGCTGATGGATGGCTTTGGCTTCACCGGCCTCATGGAGAAGCTGGGTGTGGAGCGCCGCTTGATGACGGCGGGCGAAAACAAAGGATTCATGGACCCGTTCAGCCCGCAAACGGAAGCGCAAAAAACCTACACCCAGGGCCTGCTGAAGC
>JAAFHN010000200.1 GCA_013298415.1 Comamonadaceae bacterium | reverse complement strand
CAGCGCAGGAAATGCAGTGCCCTTGGGGAAATGCTCAAACAAAAAGCGCTGCCAGTGAAAGGCGTAGGCCGAATCAATCGCGCCACAGCGCTGCAAAAGCGGCAACACGCCCTGTTGAGATTGGTGGGCAGCGGCAGCGACTGCCTTGTATTCGGCTGCGTTTTTGTCGGGCTTGAAAAGGATTTTGTAGAGCTGCTCGCGCACAGGGGCCGGGCAGTTGCCTCCTACCAACTCCGCAGTCCACGCGTCCACCTGGGCTTGGAGCAGCTTTCTGCGCTCGATGGCGGCAAGCGCGAGCGCCAGAGTTTGGGCATCCGCCTTTTTGAATTGGCCCTTGCCCTGCCGCCGAAAGTAATGCGGCGCCTCGTGCAGTGCAATCAACATGCTGGCCTGCTGGGGCGTGCTGGCTTTCGCGCCAAAGTACTCGGCTGCGAGCATCTCAAAACCGAAACCCTCGTCGGGCGCGGCTTCCCAGGCCAAATCCAGGTCCACATCAGCCGCTGCTGCTTGGGCGTCGCTCAAAAAGCCAGCGCCAACCGATGCGCCCAAGCGCAGCAACACCTGCGCCAACTTGACCTTGACGCGTTTGCCACTGGCCATTTCCACTTGGGCACTCGTCTCGGCCTCGGAGAGCATGCGCCCCAGTGCCAATTTACCCGCTTCTTCAAAGATCACATGCATCGCTGAATTGTCACATGCAGGCATTGGCGCGAACATAATCCACCCGATGGCACATTCCTTCGGTCAAGCCCACCCGCTCACGCGCTTGGCCCCGTGGTTTCGGGGCTTCGACGCACCGCTCCTGATTGGCACCCTGGTGCTGGCCGCCCTCGGCTTGATCACGATGTTTTCCGTGGGCGCAGACCACGGCACCCGCTTTGTGGATCACTTTCGCAACATGGCGATTGCGGCCCTGATTTTGTTTGTGGTGGCCCAAATCCCGCCGCAGCGCCTCATGCAAGTGGCCGTGCCCATCTACGTGATCGGCGTGGCTTTGTTGATCGCCACGGCCATTTTTGGCATCAGCAAAAAAGGCGCGAAGCGCTGGCTTTACCTGGGCATCACCATTCAGCCGAGCGAGATTTTGAAGATCGGCCTGCCGATGATGCTGGCCTGGTGGTTTCAGCGGCGCGAAGGGCAACTGAGGCCGCTCGACTTTGTGGTTGCCACCCTGATCCTCATCGTGCCGGTCGGCCTGATTGCCAAACAACCCGATTTGGGCACCGCCTTGCTGGTGTTGAGCGCTGGCTTGTACGTCATTTTTTTTGCGGGATTGCCCTGGAAGTTGATACTGCCACCTGTTGCGTTGGGCCTGATCGGCATCGTTTTGATCGTCTGGTTTGAGCCGCAAATCTGCCAAGACGGTGTGGATTGGCCACTGTTGCACGGCTACCAGCAGCAGCGCGTGTGCACCCTGCTCGATCCCATGCAAGACCCGCTGGGCAAAGGCTTTCACATCATCCAAGGCATGATCGCGATTGGTGCTGGCGGCATCTTTGGCAAGGGCTACATGCAAGGATCGCAAACACATTTGGAATTCATCCCGGAGCGCACCACCGATTTCATTTTTGCGGCGTATTCAGAGGAGTTTGGTCTCATCGGCAACCTCATTTTGATCTGCACACTCGGCTTTTTCGTGTTGCGCGGCTTGGTGATTGCAAGCCGAGGGCGAAGCTTGTTTGAGCGCTTGCTGGCCGGCAGCGTGTCGCTGATTTTCTTCACCTACGGCTTTGTGAACATTGGCATGGTGAGCGGCATCTTGCCGGTGGTGGGTGTGCCGCTCCCGTTCATCAGCTACGGCGGCACGGCCATGGTCACACTGGGCTTTGGCCTGGGGATTTTGATGAGTGTGGCGCGCACCAAGCGCGTCGGCTTGTGACCGAGGTGGGCTTGAGCCCTCCCCGAGTGCTGGTGGTGGGCGTGGGCCAAATGGGCTCTGGCATGGCGCACCGCTGCATCGAGGCAGGCCTTGAAGTGCGGGTGATCGATGTGGACGCCGCTGCAAGTGCCAATTTCAAGGAAAATTGCACCACTGTCCATGATTTCATTGCATCTGTTGCTACATTTTCAATAGCGTTGATTTGCGTGGTGAATGCAGCGCAAGCCCATGAGGTGTTGTTTGGCGAACCCGAAGGTGGCCTGCACTTTCACCACGGCTTGGCTCTGAAGCTGCGGCCGGGCAGCACGGTGCTTGTCACTTCCACGATCAGTGTGACCGACATGCAGGCCATCGGCACGCGGCTGGGCGCGCTCGGCTTACAGATGCTCGATGCCCCAGTGTCAGGCGGGCCAGTGCGCGCACGCGATGGCAGCATGAGCATGATGCTGGCAGGCAGTGCCGATGCGCTGCGTTGCGCTCAGCCCGCACTGGATGCGATGAGCAGGGCGCAAACCGTGGTGGGTGCGGAAATCGGCATGGCCACCACCGCCAAGCTGCTCAACAACGCATTGGCCACCGTGCACCTGTACAACCACGCCCAGGCGCTGGCGGCCTCAGACCGATTGGGTTTGCCTGGAAGCCTGCTGCAAAGCGTGGTGAACTCTTCCAGCGGGCAAAGCTGGATCGGCGGCCATCGGGGTCAGCGTTACCTATCGGGCCAGCGAATCGTGCAAGCTCGCATGGCATTGCTTGCGAAGGACAGCGCGCTCGCACTTGAAATGCTGCGCAGCCAAGGCCTCGCCACCGATTGGCTCGAACCCGCAGCAAGCGCGTTTTCAAAGGCCTGTGCGGCAGGCTGGCAAGACCGCGACGACAGCGAGCTCATCGCTTGGGTGGCTGAAGCTGGAATCTGAGTGGTTTCGCGCGCCGCCGTCTGAAACGCCCCACAGCCTTGTGCATACCCACACAGGCCTCGCTGCGCCCCCTTGCGCAGGGCGGCTGAAACCGCTACAAAAGCGTTATCCCTTCTTCCTCTTGGAGCATGCCATGGCCGGTAAATTTGAACTCAAGCGCTCGAAAAACGACAAGTTTTACTTCAGCCTGCTGGCCGGCAATGGCCAAACCATTTTGAGCAGCGAGATGTACGAAGCCAAAGCGAGCGCCGTGAACGGCATTGCTTCGGTGAAAGCCAACGCTGGCAACGACGCACGCTACGACAAGCTCAACAGCGGCAAGGGTGATCCGTACTTCGTGCTGAAAGCCGGCAATCACCAAGTGATTGGCAACAGCCAGATGTACAGCTCCGAAGCCTCGCGCGATGCGGGCATCGAATCCTGCAAGACCAATGGCACCAGCGCTGAGACCGTGGATTTGACCTGAACGCGCTGTTTTCCTCGCCGGGGCCGACCTCCTAGAGGCCGCTCCCGGGCGAAATGTCGTCAGGCGACCTAGAATGGTCGCATGGGTGCATCGCTTAACCATCAGACTTTTTCATCGCTCAGCTTGAGCTTGCCGCTTGAGCCCGTGAGCGCTGCCGCCCGCGAAGCTGCGGCGCGACAAGTCTTACTCCAGCCTTTTGGCCTTGACGAAGCCAAGCTCGACGCCCTGTGCGGCAAGCTGCGCACCAAGGGCATCGACGACGGCGACCTCTACCTCCAACTCACGTCGCAAGAAGCCTGGTCGCTCGAAGACGGCATGGTGAAAAGCGGCAGCTTTTCCATCGACCAAGGCGTAGGCGTGCGCGCGGTGTCAGGCGACAAATCGGCCCTGGCCTACTCCGACGACATTTCCGCCGAGGCCATCGAAGCCGCCGCGAAGATCGTGCGCCAGGTGGGCAAGCAGGCCAGCGCAGGTGCAGCTCAGAAATTGCCTTTGGCTCGGGCCAGAGCGCCCGCCCAAAATGGCATCACAGCACCGAGCCTGTACGCAACCAGCAACCCCATCCTCGGCAAAGACAGTGCAGCAAAGGTGGCGCTTTTGGAGCGCGTGGAGGCGCTGGCGCGGAAAAAAGACCCGCGCGTGGTGCAAGTGATGGCAAGCCTTGCCGCCGAACACGATGTGGTGTGGATCGCGTCACTCAGCGGTCACCATGCCGCCGACGTGCGCCCCCTTGTTCGCTTAAGCGTCACGGTGATCGTGCAGTCTGGCGAGCGCCGTGAAACCGGCTCCGGTGGTGGTGGTGGCCGCTTCGCGCTTGCCGCGTTCGACGATGCTTGCCTCGAACGCTTTGTGGACGATGCGGTGAAGTCGGCACTCGTCAACCTGGAGGCCCGACCCGCACCCGCAGGCGAATTCGCCGTGGTGCTTGGCCCAGGTTGGCCAGGCATTTTGTTGCACGAAGCGATCGGCCATGGCTTAGAAGGCGATTTCAACCGCAAAGGCTCCAGCGCATTTTCCGGCCGCGTGGGCCAGCGCGTGGCTGCAAAAGGCGTGACCGTGCTCGACGACGGCACGCTGTCGCAGCGCAGAGGATCCCTCAACGTGGACGATGAAGGCCATGCCACACAGAGCACCGTGTTGATCGAAGACGGCATTTTGCGCGGCTACTTGCAAGATCGCACCAATGCACGCCTGATGGGCGTGCCGCAGACTGGCAATGGCCGACGCGAAAGCTACGCCCACATGCCGGTGCCGCGCATGACCAACACCTACATGCTGGCTGGGAAAACGCCTGCCGAAGAGGTGCTGGCCTCGCTCAAAAAAGGCGTATTCGCCAAGAACTTTGGCGGCGGACAAGTGGACATCACCAGCGGAAAATTTGTCTTCGCTGCAAGCGAAGCCTATTGGGTGGAAAACGGCAAGATCCAATACCCCATCAAAGGCGCTACGCTGATTGGCAACGGCCCAGATGCGCTGACGCGTGTTTCCATGATCGGCAACGATTTGGCGCTCGACAGCGGCGTGGGTACCTGCGGCAAAGAAGGGCAATCCGTACCGGTGGGGGTGGGTCAACCGACCATCCGAGTGGAAGGGCTCACGGTGGGAGGAACGGCCCAATGAGCAACCGCCCCTCGCGCTTCAGCTCCACCATCATGGGCGCAGAGCCTAAGAACGGCGGCAACAGCGGCAATTCTTCTCTGCAAGGATTCGACGACTTGGTGGGCATGATGCGCTCCTCCAGTTCAGACGCAGAATCCATCGCTCTGGCCGAGAGCATGGGTCGACTGGCCAAGTTGGTCGAAGAAATAGCACCGCTGCTTGAATCGCCTCAAACCATCAAAAGCATCGGCCCCAAGTTGGTCACGCTGCTGACCGAGCTGCGCCAGCACAAGCAAGCCGTGTTGCAGCTCGACATGAGCTGGCGCGAGCTGCCGGAGTACGCCAATTACACCGTGGCACTGAACAACTTCCGCTTGCTGCTCAACCAGTGGCTCATGGAACGATCAGTACACAAAGACCAAGCCGTTCAGTTCGAAGACTTCGAAGCTCTGGCATGGCGCACCATGGGAGATGGCATGCTGCTGATGGACATGCATCGGCAGCTCTCCGCCAGGGCGTTCTCAGAAACCAGCCAGTCCGAGCTTGAGCCCCAGCGCGCGGAGCAGGCCAGCAATTGGTGGAAAAAGCTGCGTGGTGATTGAAGTTTTCGCTCACGTTACTGTCCGGTCGGGGCAATCCAGCACAGGTTTGACAACACGGCGCTTTTGCTGTGCTAAAGTATCTAGATGAATTTCGCGGTTTTTGCTTACTTTTATTTTTGGTTCTCAGTCCCAGGCGGACGAGAGAGCTGCGTGTAAGCAAAACCCTACACCCTCCTTCGAAACCGCCGGAACCCCGGCGGTTTTTTTTTGCCCTTCTTCCTCCTG
>JAAFHN010000073.1 GCA_013298415.1 Comamonadaceae bacterium | reverse complement strand
GGCCCGCATCATGGCGCTCGCCCGCAGCTTGGATGGCGTGATCTCGGGCGAGCACGGCATTGGCATCACCAAGCTGGAGTTTTTGAGCGATGAGGAGCTGGCTCCGTTTGCCGCGTACAAGGCCAGGATTGATCCACAGGGGCGGTTCAACAAAGGCAAATTGCTGCGCCAACCCGCTCACCACCTCTCCGTTCGGGCTGAGGTATCGAAGCCCATCGCCATGCCCTTCGATACCTCAGGGCGAACGGAGACCGCCTCCTCCGTTCGGGCTGATACCACCCCCTCCGTTCGTGCTGATACCGCCCCCTCCGTTCGGGCTGAGCTTGTCGAAGCCCTGCCGAGCCCTTCGACAAGCTCAGGGCGAACGGAGAGCGACGAGTCAGGGCGAACGGGGAGCGACGAGTCACAGACAACGGGTGATGCAGCGCTCTCAATTCAAGAGCAACACATATCCAAAACACCAGGACAGAAGAGCAATATCGCTTCAAAAACGGGCCAAGACGACGCGCCAACCCGTTTTGCAGACCTGACCCACGCCTACACGCCCAGCTTCGGCCTGATGGGGCATGAATCGCTCATCATGCAGCAGTCAGACATCGGCGCGATTGCCGACAGCATCAAAGACTGTCTGCGCTGCGGCAAGTGCAAGCCGGTGTGCGCCACGCACGTGCCGCGCGCCAATTTGCTGTACAGCCCGCGCAACAAAATTTTGGCCACCTCGCTATTGATCGAGGCCTTCTTGTACGAAGAGCAAACGCGCCGAGGCGTGAGCATCAAGCACTGGGAAGAGTTTGAAGACGTGGCCGACCACTGCACCGTGTGCCACAAGTGCCTGAGCCCCTGCCCGGTGAAGATCGACTTTGGCGATGTGAGCATGAACATGCGCAACCTGCTGCGCAAAATGGGCCAAAAATCATTCCGCCCGGCAGCAGAGTTTCAAAGCTGGTTCATCGGCACGGTGAACCCAACCGCCATCAATGCGGCGCACACGCTCACGGACTGGAGCTTCAAAGCCCAGCGCCTGGCAAACCGGCTCTTGGCCCCCGCCGCATCGCGCCAAACCGAGGCCCCGCCTGCCACAGTGGGCGCAGCGCCGATCAAAGAGCAAGTCATCCACTTCATCAACAAAAAGATGCCCGGCGGCTTGCCCAAGAAAACCGCCCGCGCCCTGCTGGACATTGAAGACAAAGACTACGTGCCCATCATCCGCAACCCGGATCTGAGCGCGGAATCCGAAGCGGTGTTTTATTTCCCGGGCTGCGGCTCAGAGCGGCTCTTCAGCCAAGTGGGCCTGGCCACGCAAGCCATGCTCTGGCACGCAGGCGTGCAAACTGTGTTGCCACCGGGCTACCTGTGCTGCGGCTACCCGCAGCGCGGCAGCGGCCAGTTCGACAAAGCCGAAAAAATGATCACCGACAACCGGGTGCTCTTTCACCGGGTTGCCAACACGCTCAACTACCTCGACATCAAAACCGTGGTGGTGAGCTGCGGCACCTGCTACGACCAGCTCCAGGGTTACCAGTTCGACAAAATCTTCCCCGGCTGCCGCATCATCGACATCCATGAGTTTTTGCTCGAAAAAGGCATCACGCTCGGTGGCAATCAAGGCTACCTGTACCACGACCCCTGCCACAGCCCGATGAAGCAGCAAGAGCCCATGAAAACCGTGAAAGCGCTCATGGGCGATGCGGTGGTGGAGAGCAAACGCTGCTGCGGCGAATCAGGCGGCTTGGCCACCAACCGCCCCGACATTTCCACGCAAATCCGATTCCGCAAAGAAGAAGAAATCCAAAAAGGCGAAGCCCGGCTGCGCGAAGCAGGCACGGTGAGCGAGACCGGCAACGTGAAGATCCTGACGAGCTGCCCCAGCTGCCTGATGGGCCTCAACCGCTACCAAAACGACCTGCAAAACGGCCTCCTGGAAGCCGACTACATCGTGGTCGAAATGGCCAACAAAATCCTAGGCCCCCAGTGGATGCCCGAGTACGTGGCCAAAGCCAACGCGGGTGGGATCGAGCGGGTGTTGGTGTAGGCGCGGGTTGAGGGAGCAGGGACAGCCCGACGCAAAAGACGCAGAAACTTCGCAAAAGCCGCAAAAAAGGGCGGTCTTCGATGAGAAAAGCCGCCTCTGTCCAGGTATTTTCAATGTTTTTTGCTACATATTACGTAGCGTATCTGAGTTCAAGCATGGCTGCGTTTTGCGCTTTTGGCGAAACCTTTGCGTCTTTTGCGTCCGGCTGCTCTGGTTTTCTGAGAAATTCAAAAACAACATAGACTTAATTTTTATCGCTGATTTGATAAACTCTATGCATGCCCAAACAACCTGAAGCCATCCATCAACTGCCTGCCGCCGTGCTGGCGCAGATGCGGGTGTTGGGGGAGCATTTGGCGCTGGCGCGCAAGCGCAGGCGGGAGTCGCGCAAGGTTTGGGCGGGGCGGCTGGGGGTGTCGGAGCCTACGCTTGCGCGGATGGAGCGGGGCGATCCGGGGGTGTCGTTTGGGCTGATCGCCACGGCGCTGTGGATGATGGGCCGCGCGCAGGCGCTTGCTGAGCTGGCCGCGCCTCAGCACGATGCGGGCGCGCTGGAAGATGCCGTGCGTGCGGCCAGTGTGAGATCGGTGCGCAAGCGGGCTTCGGTGGCTGCGCGGCTTGAGCAGGGCAACCCGGGTTGAGCATGTCTTCCGCCTTCCCAGCCCACGACACGCTGCACCTGTGGTGGCTGGCCAATCCTGCCTCGCCCCGGCTGATCGGCAAGCTGGAGACGGTGCGCACCTTGCGCGGCGTGTCGCTGCGCTATGCGGATGCTTGGCGCGCGAATGGCGTTGCGCTGAGCGAGGATCTGCCGCTGAATGCCGCGCTGCACTTGCCCGCGCAGGCCGAATCCGCCGCAGGCGCGGTGGACGATGCGCGGCCCGACCGCTGGGGCGAGCGCGTGATTCGCGTGCTCGACAAACCCGCGCGGCTTTCACTGATGGAGTTTTTGCATTTGGCGGGCGACGAGCGCTTTGGCGCGCTCGGCGTGTCCACGTCTGATGCCCACTACGAGCCGAGATGGATCGGGCCTTTGCCGCAATTGGCAGACTTGGAGGCGCTGGCAGCGCTCGTGCGCCAGGTGAGCGAGGGCGAGCGGGCAAGCGATGCGCAACTGCGCCGCTTGCTGGGGGCCGGTGCCAGCATGGGCGGCACGCGGCCCAAAGCGCTGATCTCGCTCGGCGGCCAAGCGCACGTGCTCAAGTTTGGCGAGGCAGGCGATGCCTTTGACTCCGGTTTGGCCGAACACGCGAGCATGAGATTGGCAGCACTCGCGGGCATTCGCGTGGCCAGCACGCAGGTGTTGCCAGTGCCAGGCCGAAGCCACCACGCAGTTGCGGTGGCGCGCTTTGACCGCGCGCCCAGCGGCCAGCGCCTTCATGCGCTGAGCGCCAAAGTGGCCCTGCAAGCGGCAGGTGAACGCCTGGGCTACCCTGAGCTTGCGCAATGGCTTCGCAGGCGCGGCGTGCCGGGCTACCGCGAGCAGATGAAGGAGTTGTTTCGCCGCATGGTGTTCAACATCTTGATCGACAACACCGACGACCACGAGAAAAACCACGCGCTGCTGATGAGCGACACTGGCGAGTTCGCGCTTTCGCCCGCCTACGATGTGCTGCCGAGTGCGCAGAGCCTGGGCTACCAGCAAATGCGGGTGGGCAAGCTGGAGGCGGATTCAACGCTGGAAAACGCGCTGTCTGATGCCGCGCTCTTTGGCCTGAAGCCTGCGGATGCCCAAAGCGAGGTGCGAGCGGTGGCGCAGGTTGTGGACGGCTGGCAGGCGCATTTCGCAAAACACGGCGTGCCCGCCAAAGACATCGCCACGCTGGCCGACCACATCGACCGGCCGTTTCTGCGCGATCAGCGCAAGGCTTTCGCCAAACCGCTCAGCGCCCGAGAGATCCTCAGGGCCGCACTAAATCCAATGGCCCGCGACAGGTGATCTGCGGGAAAGCTTTGAAGTCGCGATCCGCCGTCCACAGCTCATGCACGCCATGCTCCAAGCAAATGGCTGCGATGCGGGCATCGTGCATTTGGCCGCCACTCAAAGCGGCGGGTTCGGAAATTTGGCGCAGCACGGCCAAGTGGCGTGCGCCTGGGCCAAGCAGGCGCGCACTCGGCTGAGCCAGCAACTGCTCGATTTGCTCGAAGGCCAGCGCGAGCGGCGTGGGCTGCTTGAAGATGCGCGCGTTGGTGGATACGGCCAAAAACTCATGCACGCAAACCACCGGCACGCCAAAGGGCAGCGGGCTTGCTGCTAAGCGAGCGAGCGCGGCTCTGGCAATGGCATGAAACGGGTTGTCGGAGCGGTGCGCGTACACCAAGAAGTTCGTGTCGAGCGCGATCAAAGGGCTGTCTCTGTCACGGGAAAGCCTGGCGTGGCATTCAGCTCGTCGCGCCACTGCGAAGCTGGGATGAAGCAGCCAGGCTCAGCGGGATGAAAAGTGAGGTCGCCCCAACCGGCCGCGCCTGCCTGCTCTTTCGGCAGCATCGCCAGCCGCAGCCCGCGCTCCACCAAGCTGCGCAAGGTGATGCCCTGCGCTTTGGCGCTTTCCTTGGCTTGCTCAAACAGCAAGTCTGAGAGTTCGATGGTGGTTTTCATATGGGTAACCCATATTCATAAATGGGTCGCATTGTAGAGATAATTCCAACATGTCACTCCAAGCCCACTGCCCCCTTTGCACCACCCCTGGCGGCCGCTTGATTTGGCGCGACGCGATGCTGCGGGTGGTGCATGTGGATGAGCCTGGTTTTCCGGGTTTTTATCGCGTGATTGCCAATGCGCATGTGGGCGAATGGTCGGATTTATCGAGCGACGAGCGCCAACGCTTCATGGGCGTGGTGGTGGCGGTGGAAGAGGCCCTGCGCGAGGTACTCACGCCCACCAAGATCAACCTCGCTGCCTTGGGCAACATGGTGCCCCACCTGCACTGGCACGTGATCGCCCGCTTTGAGTGGGACAGCCACTTCCCGCAGAGCGTATGGGGCACGAAGCAGCGCGAATCCGATCCCGCGAAAGTGCAGCAAGTAGCGCTGCGCCTCGGTGAGGTTGAGGCGCTGCTGCGCGCCAAAATCCTCAGCCCAGCGGAGCCAGACGCCACAGCGACGTAACTTCTGCGGCGCGCTCTGCAGCCAGCGGGTCGTCGGCCTTTTGGCTTTTGGGATGAACAGGCCGGGTATCGGTTCGGCCCAGCACTTGGAGGCCCGCTTGAGCAATGGCTTGCAGCAGCTCGGCGCGGCTGCGCAGTTGCAAATGCTCTGCCAAATCCGAAAGCACCAGCCAGCCCTCGCCACCAGGGGCCAAGTGCTCGGCCAAGCCCGCCAAAAAGCTGTTCAACATGCGGCCGCCTTCGTCGTACACGCTTCGCTCAATGGCCGAGCCAGCGCGCGCGGGCAGCCAGGGCGGGTTGCACACCACCAGCGCCGCGCGGCCAGGGGCAAACATGTCGGCTGGCAGCACCTGCACTTGGCGCTCGGCCTGCCAAAGCTGCACATTGGCCTTGGCGCAGGCCAGCGCGCGGGGGTCGTTGTCGGTGGCCAGCACCTGCGGCACGCCCCGGCGCGCCAGCAGCAGGGCCAGCACGCCGGTGCCAGTGCCAATGTCGAAAGCCACTGCATCGGCGCGCGGCCTGCCTGAAGGCCCCAGCATCGCGGCTGGCAAGGGCGCATCGGCCAGCAATTGCAGGTATTCGCCGCGCACAGGGGAATACACGCCGTGGTGCGGGTGGATGCGCAAGCCTTGGGGGTTGGGCGTGTGCGCGGCAAGCACGGGCAACTCCACGCCAGTTTTGCGCCACTCGTGCGCGCCGATGAGGCCCAGCAGCTCGCGCAGCGACACCACGCTGCCGCCCGCAGCCGTGTCAACGTTAGAGCCAGCGTTGTGGCCTGCGCCACTGCCAGTCGAGCCCTCGGGTGGGTCAAAGGCCCAGGCTTCAGCCACAGCAGTCGCCACGTCGGGCGCGCGGCGCAGCGCAATGGTGTGCTGTGCATCCAGTTGCACCAACACCATGCCAAGGATGTGCGCGCGCTGCGCCTGCGCTTGGCGGTGGGCGTGAAAGCGCTGCGCAGGGGTGGCAGCGGCAGCGGATCGTGCGAGGTCGGTGGTTTGGATATCCGCAGCTTGGGCATCGGCGGCTTTTTGCCTGCGTTGCTTCAGTTGCGCCCCGCGCAGCTGCTTGCGCTCAGTTTTCAGCTCGATCCGCCGAGCCAGGGCCTGAACCAATTGGCGCGCGTTTTGGTAGTCGCCCCGCCACAGCATTGCCGTGCCGGCGCTGGCAAGCCGGTAGGCCGCATCGGCGCTCAAGCTGTCGTCGGCCAGCACCACACGCAGCGGCGGCGCGGCCCAGCGCGCGCTGCGCCACCGCGCCACACATGCCACATCGCCCTCTTGCCAACGGATGTAGGTGGTTTCGCTGGCAGACATGGCAGGCTTTCGAGGAGTTTACGCTACATTTATTGTAGCAACAAAGCAAACAAATCTCTTGACAGAGATGATGTTTGCCTCAAAAAACCTCGTTCTCGTGACCCCAGCGCGCCCTCACTGGGCTTGTGGCAAGGCGAGCGTCATGAACACGCTGTACACATCTTCTTCATAGCCTTCAAACGGCCCGCAGACCGCAAAACCTGCGCTCGCATAGAGGTTTCGGGCGGGCTCAAACTCGGCTTGGCTGCCCGTCTCCAGGCTCAGGCGCTGGTAGCCCTTGGCTTTAGCATGGGCCAGCAGGTGATGGAGCATCGCCCGCGCTGCGCCTTTGCCGCGCAGGGCCTTGGGCGTACGCATGGACTTGATTTCGGCATGCTGCGCGTTGATTTCTTTGATCGCGCCAGTAGCCAGCAGCACGCCGTCGCTGGCCGGGTCGCCCTCCCAGGCTGTGAAAAACGCGATGCTCGGCAGCTTGAGCTTGCTCACATCCAGCGCATGCACGCTCTCCGGCGGGCTCCAGGCATACATGTCGTCCAAATGCTCTTGCAAGAGCGCCAAAACTTGAGGGTGGGTGATGTCGTCGAGACGGATGTTCATGGGGCTGGATTTTGCGACTTTTGCGTCAGCCGCTCACCCGCCGCCCGCTCAGGGCATCACCCTGCCCAGCACCTGAATTTCGCCGCCAGCCTTCACCCGCACCACGATGCCTTCGCCGCTGGCGGGCACGATGCCGGTGAGGCCTGTGATGCCCACTTGGTGCGTGGTGACCACCAGCGCGCCGGGGCCTTTGTGGGTGGCGAGGAGCTTTTTGGCGGCAGCCGTTTGCTCGGGCTGGCGCTCGGGCGTGGCAAAAAGCGAGTTGAACGCGGGCTTGGCTTCGATTTTTTCGGGCGCAACGACGGCCATCAGCTTGGCGGTTTCCAGCGCGCGGCACCACTGGCTGCTCCACACAGCTTGCACCTTCACGCCCTCGGCCTTGAGCCGCTCGCCCATGCGTTTGGCCTGCGCGCGCCCTTCTTCGCTCAGGTTGCGCTGCGTGGCGCAATCCTTGAGCTTGAAGCCGGGGGGATCGCCGCCGCCGGGTGCCAAGGCGTGGCGAAACAGCACGATGCCGCCTGCGCGCAGGGCATCCCACGCTGCTTTTTCTTCATTTGCCATTGCTATGTTTTGTGAAGCATTACATGCAATGAATACCAGGACAATGCGGACAAAATTCTTCAAAAACATGGTTCGAACCTCAAAAAGAAGCTATTTCGGCAAACTGCGGGCGCAGCGAAAGCCGATGTACACCACGGCCGTGTCTTGCGGCTTGGTTTGCACATGGCTTGCGCGCATCTGCGCCGAGCCGTACCACCATGAGCCGCCGCGCGTTTTTGGATCACCCAAACCCTGCCCAGCCACCCATTCCCAGGCATTCGCGCCCATGTCGTAGAGGCCGTTCACGCCGCGCTGCGTGTTGCCCACAGTGGCGTGTCCCTTGCCCTGCAAACTTTCAATCGGCGCCACGGTGCGTACTTCGCCGCAATCCACCAGGCAGTTGGCACCGCGCGGCGAGTTGCCTGTGGGAAAGGCGTAGGTTTTGCCGCGCTCAAAGCCGTCTGTGGGCTGCTCGCGCCGCTCCGTGTAGGCCGCCTCCACCCATTCGGCATCGGTGGGTAAGCGCTTGCCGCCCCAAGCGCAGAAGCCCGCCGCTTCGCTGTGCGTCAGGTGCACGGCGGGCTCTTGGTCTGAAGCGGGCTTGCCAAATGGGGTGCGCCAGGTCCAGCCCTTGCGCTGCACCCAGCCGCGTTCAAACGACTGCCCGCCGCCTGCGCGTTCGGCAGCGCTCACGAATCCCGTCGCCTTGGCGTAGGCCTGCATCGCACCAATCGTGACCTCGGTTCGATCAATCTCGAAGTGGCTGATGCGCTGCATCTCGTTGGCAGTGGAAGCGGCGGCCAAGCCGGGGCATGCAAGGAAGCAAAAGAACGCGGCGTGTTTCAGGTGCGAAGTCATGCGTAAAGTGTCCCGCAAGCTTGCCAAAGTTTGCTAGCCTGGGGAAAAGCCTGGCCGAGGCGCGTGGTAATTGCTACACTTTTTGTAGCTTTGCACAATGAAAAACTCTGGACAGAGTGGCAAAAACAGCGAAAAAATGCACACGAGAGGCGATTTCGGCCACTGCAAGCAGCCAGCAAGCGCAGGCCCGAATGGCTTTTCGCTGAAAAAGCGCCTAAATTTGAGGGTCTTGGCGCAAACTTTGTCCTGATTCTTTTCTTTGCTGCCAGCGGAGGCTGCATGGCCCATCGATCTCAACACCGCCCTCACCCCGGCCAGCGCTTTCATTGGGCGCTGTGTGCAAGCGCGCTGGCTGCAAGTTTTTTGCTCGGCCATTCAGCTTTGGCGCAAACCGCCACAGCCGCAGGCGAAGTGGAATTCGCACGCGGCGTGGGCTTCGTGCAAAGCCCCGGCCAGCAGCCGCGCACGCTCGGCAAAGGCTTGGCCATCAACGAAGGCGACCGCGTAACGACCGCTGAAGGCGCATCGGCCATCGTGAAGCTCGGCGACGGCACGCGCATGACAGTGCGGCCGAACTCCGAGCTGATCCTGCAGCAGTTCAAATTCCGGGAAGACGCGCCCGACAACAGCATGGTGATGAGCCTTCTGCGCGGCGGCTTGCGCGCGATCACGGGCACGATTTCCAAGCGCAGCGCCACCGCAGCCCGCATTTCCACGCCCACAGCCACCATCGGCATTCGTGGCACCGATTTCGATGCCCGCATTTGCCGAGGCGATTGCGGCAAGGAGGCCGCCGCCGTGAGCGACAAAGCGCGGCCCAATGCCGTGCAAGCCAGCGCCAAGGTGGTGCAGTCGCGCGGCGAGCTGAGCGCGGTGGATACGAATGGCACAGCGCGCCGCTTGGTAGATGGCGGCGCGGTGTACCCAGGCGACACGATTGAGACCGGCGGCGGCGCGCAAGCGGTGCTCGCGTTTCGCGATGAAAGCAAGCTCACGCTCGGTGGCGGCACCCGCTTCAAGATCGACAGCTTTGTGTACGACGACAAAAACCCCCGCGAAGGCACGATGTTCATGTCGCTCCTGCGGGGCTCGGCCCGCGCCATCACGGGCTTGATCGCCAAATCCAACAACCGCAACGTGCGCGTGAGCACGCCAACTGCCACCATCGGCATTCGCGGCACGGGCTTCGATGCCGATTGCGGCGACAACGGCTGCAGCTTCTTCAACTGGCTCGGCGCGATCACGCTGGAGAGCAACACTGGCGAGTTGTTGCGCGAAATGCAAGCGGGCCAGGGCTTTTTTGTAGGCCCC
>JAAFHN010000121.1 GCA_013298415.1 Comamonadaceae bacterium | reverse complement strand
GCCCGCTTTGCAGAGAGCAAGGTGCTCTACGACGGCATGGTCAAAGACATGATCGCGCTGGCCAACATCGAAGTGCCACGCATCCCGATTGCGCAGCCCATGCTCGATGTGGCCATGCAGGCCAACATCAGCGGCTACACCTACTGGTTCCACCTGGAGCCTGATTACCGCCAGCTCGTGAAATCCTGAGCTGGGGCACTGAAATGCTGCTCTTGATCGCCAAACGCCTGCTGGGCGCGCTGCCCAATGTGTTTGGCATTGTGCTGATCACATTTTTGCTCACGCGCGCGCTGCCGGGCGATCCGGCAGCGTTTTTTGCCGGGCCTGCGGGCACGCAGCAGGCGGTGGCCGAGGTGCGCGAAAAGCTGGGCTTGAACAAAAGCCTGCCCGAGCAGTTTTGGATCTACTTGAAAGACCTCTGCCGAGGCGATCTGGGCAATGCGCTGAGCACGGGTCAGCCAGTGGCCAAAGAGCTGCTCACGCGCTTGCCCGCATCTCTGGAGATCGTGTTTGCCTCCTTGCTGTTTGCGGTGGCCATTGCGATTCCGCTGGGTATTGCAGCGGCAAGGCATCCCAATTCGTGGATCGATCACAGCTGCCGCCTCATCACCACTGCAGGCGTATCCCTGCCCACCTTTTTCACCGGCCTGCTCTTGGCCTACGTGTTCTACTTTTTGCTCGGCTGGGCGCCCTCGCCCATTGGGCGGCTCGACCCCTACCTGACTTCGCCGCCGAATGTCACGGGCTTCTACACCCTTGACAGCCTGCTTGCGGGCAATGTGGCGCTCTTTTTGGCTTGCGCCAAGCAAATGGTGCTGCCCGTGCTCACGCTCGGCATCTTTGTGCTGGCGCCGCTGGCGCGGATGACCCGTGCTTCCATGCTCTCGGTGCTGTCAGCCGATTTCGTGCGCACGGCCCGCGCCTCGGGCCTTTCGCCTACTACGGTGCTCGTCACCTACGCCTTTCGCAACGCGCTGCTGCCGGTGATCACCACGCTCGGAATGGTGTTCAGCTTCTTACTTGGCATGAGCGTGATCGTCGAGAAGGTGTTTGCCTGGCCGGGTGTGGGTTCATTCGCACTGGAGGCCTTGGTGGCGAGCGACTACGCGCCAGTGCAAGGCTTCGTGCTCACGATGGCGGTGCTCTACACCCTGCTGAATTTGCTGATCGACGTGCTCTATGTGTTGATCGACCCTCGCGTGCGCCTGGAAAGCTGAGTTGGAGCATTTTTTGTGACAAATACCTCCACTGTCCAGGTGCAATCGATGTCTGTTGCTACTCTTTCAGTAGCGCCTAGCAAGCCCAGCTCAAGTAAGTCGTTCTGGCTGCACGCGCGCTACGTGCTGGCAGACAACCCGTTCACGCTGGTGGCTGCAGTGCTGTTTTTGCTTTTTGTGCTGATGGCTTGCATCGGCCCTTGGATGGCACCCTATGACCCGCTGGCAAGCAACGTGGGCCCATCGCTCCAGGCTCCAACAGCGAAGCACTGGTTTGGCACCGATGCACTCGGCAGAGACATCTTGTCTCGCGTGATGGTCGCCACGCGGATTGACTTCATCATCGCGCTGTCTGCGGTGCTGTCTTCGTTTGCCATTGGCGGTTTGCTGGGCGCACTCGCAGGCTATTTCGGCGGCTGGATGGATCGCGGCATCATGCGCACTTGCGACATGGTGATGAGCTTTCCGCTCTTCGTGCTCGCCATGGGCATCGTGGCAGCACTTGGCAACACGGTTTTCAACATCATTTTGGCAACCGCCTTGGTGAACCTGCCTTTTTACATCCGCGTTGCGCGCACCGAGGTGAATGTGCGGCGCGAAGCAGGCTTCATCGAAGCCGCAAGGCTTGCAGGCAATGGCGATGCGCGCATCTTGTTTTGCCACTTGATCCCGAACGCCTTGCCGCCCATGATGGTGCAAATCTCCCTCAACATGGGCTGGGCGATTTTGAACGCTGCGGGCTTGAGCTTCATCGGCCTGGGCGTGAGCCCGCCAGCTGCGGAGTGGGGAATCATGGTGGCCGAAGGTGCGACTTACATCATCTCTGGCGAGTGGTGGGTGGCCCTGTTCCCAGGGCTCGTGCTGATGCTGGCCGTCTTCACCTTCAATTTGCTGGGCGACGGCCTGCGCGATTTGATCGACCCGAGGAAGCGCACATGAGCACGCCCCACACCACCGCGCTTTTGGAAGTCAAAAACCTCTCGCTGCAGTTTCGCACCCGTGGGGGCACAGTGCAGGCGCTCGATCAAGTCTCCCTCACCATTGCCAAAGGCGAAACCGTGGGCCTGGTGGGCGAATCGGGCTCAGGCAAAAGCGTGCTCTCCTACGCGGTTTTGGGCCTATCGGATGCCGCAGCCCGCATCACTCAGGGCACAGCGCGCTTCGATGGCTTGGATTTGCTTGCTGCCAGCGAAGACGATCTCGCCCGCGTGCGGGGCCGCGAAGTCTCGATGATTTTCCAGAACCCGAAAGTGGCGCTGAACCCGATCCGCAAGGTGGGCCACCAGCTGGAAGACGTGCTCGCCCGCCACACCACAACCTTGCGCAGCGATCTGAAAGCCAAAGCAATCGCCTGCTTGGAAGACATGCGCATCCCAGACCCCGCTCGGCGCTACCACGCCTACCCGTTTGAGCTCTCGGGCGGCTTGTGCCAGCGGGTGATGATTGCGCTGGCTTTGGCTTGCAACCCCAAGCTTTTGATTGCCGATGAGCCCACCACCGGCCTGGACGTGACAACCCAAGCCGCGATCATGGCCCTCATCAAGGCCAAAACCCGGGAGCGCGGCATGGCCCTGCTGCTGATCACCCATGATTTGGGCTTGGCACGCGAGCAGTGCGACCGCATCGTGGTGATGCATGCCGGGCACACCGTGGAATCTGCCCCCACCGAGGCGCTCTTTGCCAGCCCCCGCCACCCCTACAGCCAGCAATTGATTGGCGCCACGCCAGTGGGCCGAGCGAGCCTGAGCGAGCTGGCTTCGATTGCGGGCAGCCTGCCCGATTTGCGCCGCAGCGATTTGCCGCCTTGCCGCTTTTCAGAGCGATGCGGCTTCAAAACCGAAGCTTGCGCGGGCAGCCTCCCCGAGCACGGCGAGGGCCTGCATGTGGTGCGCTGCCATCACCCGCTCATTCACATGCGGGAGGCAGCCGCATGAGCACGCCGCTATTGGAGGTGATGGACCTCGTTAAACACTTTCCGGTGAAAACGCCGCAGGGAAAAGGCATGCTGCATGCCGTCGATGGCGTGAGCTTTCGCATCGAAGCGGGCGAAACCGTGGGCTTGGTGGGCGAATCTGGGTGCGGCAAATCCACGCTGGTGCGCTTGCTCACGCGCACGCTCGCCTTGAGCGACGGGCAGATCCGTTTTTTGGGCACCGATCTCGGCTTGATCGATCCCCTGCGCATGCCCAGCCACAAATTGCGGCGCGATGTGCAAATGGTGTTTCAAGACGCGCACGACAGTCTGAACCCGCGCTACAGCGCCCACGACACGCTTGCCGAGCCGCTTAAGCTTTTGGCTGGTATCCAAGACGAAGCCGAGATCCGCAGCAAAGTGGAAGAAATCGCCACGCTCACAGGCTTGCCGCTCGAACTATTGCCGCGCTTTCCGCACCAACTCTCGGGCGGGCAAAAGGCCCGTGTGGGCATTGCGCGCGCTGCGGTGCTGCGCCCCAAGCTCTTGGTGCTCGATGAACCCACGGCCGCGCTGGATGTGTCGGTGCAGGTGTTGATCTTGCAATTGCTCGCCGATTTGAAGCGCGAGCTGGGGATGAGCTTTTTGTTCGTGTCGCACGATCTGAATGTGGTGCGACTCTTGTGCGACCGCGTGCTGGTGATGTACTTGGGCCGCATCGTGGAAAGCGGGCCTGCCGCAGAGCTGTTTGCCAGCCCCAAACACCCCTACACGCAGGCCTTGATTGCATCCATTCCCAGCTCTGGCCGCGATGTGAGCCGCGATCTGCTGCCTGGCGAGCCGCAAAGCCCCATTCGCATGCTCGCCTCCCGCACCGTGGCTCTCACGCAGGGTCTCGAACGCTGCGGTTTTCAAGGCCGCTGCCCGCACGCGAGCGAGCGCTGCGCAAGCGCCATCCCCGAGCTGCAAGCGCTTTCGCCACTGCGCCAAATCGCTTGCCATCATGTCAGCACCATCCCCGCTTTTTGAAAGGCGAATCCATGAACCCAGAAGACACCCTGGCCTACGTGAAAGCCAATGCCCAGGCCCTTGATCTGCCCTTGGATGAGGCTGCGGCGCAGCGCGTGGCCGCCCACCTGGGCCGCACCTTCGGCATGGTGGCGCAGCTCACAGCCTACCCACTCGCAGCTGATGCGGAGCTGGCAGAAATCTTCCGCCCCGCCCCCTACGCCAGCGCGGGAGGCAAGCCGTGAGCAGCGTGCAGCAAGTGGAGGCCGCCATCGCGCGGATCGAGGCCACCGACGAACGCGTCAACGCCTTCACCTCTCGCACTTTCGAGCGGGCCCGCAAGGAAGCCCTTGCCGTCGATAAACGCCGAGCCCAAGGCGACGCGCTCGGCCCGCTGGCTGGTGTGCCCTTCGCCGTCAAAAACCTCTACGACATCGAAGGCATTCCCACACTCGCAGGCTCCAGGATCAATCGCGATCACCCTGCTGCCACAGCGGATGCCGTGCTCGTGCAGCGCCTGCAAGCCGCTGGTGCCGTGCTGCTTGGCGCACTCAACATGGATGAGTACGCCTACGGCTTCACCACAGAAAACACCCACTACGGCCCCACCCGCAATCCGCACGATCTTTCGCGCATCTCAGGCGGCTCTTCAGGCGGCTCCGGCGCGGCAGTGGCAGCAGGCCAAGTGCCGCTCACGTTGGGTTCAGACACCAATGGCTCGATCCGCGTGCCCGCCTCGCTGTGCGGCCTGTGGGGCTTGAAGCCCACATTCGGCAGACTTTCGCGGCGCGGCACTTACCCTTTTGTCTACAGCATCGATCACTTGGGGCCGATGGCGAGCAGCGTAGAAGTGTTGGCCGCTGCCTACGATGCCATGCAAGGCCCTGATCCGCTCGATCCGGGCTGCCACGCGCTGGATGTGCAGCCGAGTCTGCCCAGCTTGAAGACCGGCGTAGATGGCCTTCGTATCGGCCAGCTCGGCGGCTACTTTCACGACAACGCCAGCAATGAAGCCCGAGCGGTGGCGGCGCTTGCCGCGCAAACGCTTGGGGCCAGCGACACGCACGTGATTTGGCCCGATGCAGCGCTTGGTCGCACGGCCGCCTTTGTGATCACGGCGAGCGAAGGCGGTAGCCTGCACTTAGACGACTTGCGCAAGCGCCCGCAAGACTTTGAGCCGCTTTCTGTGGATCGCTTCATCGCTGGGGCGTTGCAGCCGCTCGATTGGTATTTGCGGGCCCAGCGCTTTCGCCGCATCTATCGGGATCGGGTGAATGCTCTGTTTCAAGATTGGGATGTGCTGATTGCGCCTGCCACGCCTGTGCAAGCGCCACCGATTGGCACCGAGTGGATCGAGATTCAAGGTCAAAAACTCCCCAGCCGCCCCTCGATGGGCCTGCTCACCCAACCGATCTCGTTTGCGGGCTGCCCGGTGGTGGCCGCGCCCATGTGGCCCCAAGCCGCAGGCGCTGCAACAACAGCACCCGGCAGTGGTGGCTTGCCGATTGGCGTGCAAATCATCGCCGCCCCCTGGAATGAACACCTCGCCCTGCGCGCCGCTTTTGCCTTGCAAGAGGCTGGTGTCGCAAAACTCAAAGAAAGCCCTCTCTGATGCAAGTCAACCGCCCCGAAACCCTGGCCGAGGTCACGGCCGCGTTTGCGCGCTACGAAGCAGCCCTCATCTCCAATGACGTGGCCGTGCTCGACGAGCTCTTTTGGCAAAGCGAGCACACCCTGCGCTACGGCGTGGCCGAAAACCTCTACGGTTTTGCCGAGATCCAAGCCTTTCGCGCGAGCCGCCCCGCGATGGGCTTGGCGCGCACGGTGTTGCGCAGCGTGATCACCACCTTCGGCACCGACTTCGCCACAGCCAATATCGAGTTTCAGCGCGTGGGTGGCAACAAAACAGGCCGCCAAAGCCAAACCTGGGTGCGCATGCCCGAAGGATGGCGCGTGGTGGCAGCCCATGTGAGCCTGATGTGAGCCTCTGGGGATAATCTGCAGATGATCATGCGTGTAGTGAGGCGACCTGTCACTGAAGCGGCTGGAGCGCTTGCGCCTTCCCGCGCGGATGCCGTCTACGTCCACATCAAGCGCGACATAGCCGCCTTCAAGCTGATCCCTGGCGACCGCTTCACCGAAAACGAGCTTTGTGAGCGCTTGAGCGTGTCGCGCACGCCGGTGCGTCAAGCGCTTACCCGATTGCAGCAAGAGGGTTTGGTGGAGGTGATGTTTCGCAGCGGCTGGCGCGTGCTGCCGTTTGACTTTGATCGATTTGAGCAGCTGTACGATTTGCGCATGGTGCTGGAGACGGCCGCCGTGCAAAGGCTGTGCTCAGACGCCACGGCCGCGCAACAAGAAGCTTTACAAGCCCTGGCTGAGATTTGGCTGGTTCCCGCCGCACAACGCAGCCACGATGGCGCGCAAGTGGCCAAGTGGGATGAAGCGTTTCACAGCAGCTTGGTGGCCGCGTGCGGCAATGCGGAGATGAGCCGCGTTCACAGCGACGTGACCGAGCGCATCCGCGTGATTCGCCAGCTCGATTTCACACAAGCCCTGCGCGTTGACACCACCTACGAAGAGCACGCAAAAATCCTGAAAGCCATCCGCGCCAAGCGCAGCGATCAAGCCCAGATGCTGCTCAAAGCCCACATCCAATCCAGCCAAGCCGAGGTGCGAAAAATCACGCTGCACCAAGTCTTCAAAGCCAGGGCACTGGCGAGCGCTTAAGCACTGCTGGAAATTACGTTTTGGCGCATTTTCAGGCAGGATTGACCTGTTGTCTTAGTGAAATCATGGTTTGTTGCTACATTGTTTATAGTGTTTTGCAAAAAAACCAGAGGTGATTTGGTAGGCCGTGAGGGACTTGAACCCCCGACCAAGGGATTATGAGTCCCCTGCTCTAACCAACTGAGCTAACGGCCCGCCGGGTGGTTGTAGCGAACGCCGCAGCCACCTTGCAAAGGGCTGGAGTTTAAGGTGCTGGCCTGCCCCAAGCTGAGCCAAGCGAGGCTCAGGGCCGATAGCTGAGCGCGTTCGACACCATGCGAGCGGTGATGTTCACCACTTGGATCATGCGCTCGTAGGGCATGCGGGTGGGGCCGACCACCGCGAGTTTGCCCACCACTTGGCCGTTCACTTCGTAGGGCGCGCTCACCACAGAAAGCTCATCGGTAGCC
>JAAFHN010000605.1 GCA_013298415.1 Comamonadaceae bacterium | reverse complement strand
TTGGGAAAGCGGGGATGCGCCGCCTCGGCCCATGCCCTGGGCCGAAGCCCTGCGCCACCTGCGCGCCCGAGCTGATGATGAGCGCTCAGATGCCTTACGCGGCTTGCTGCACCAAGCTGCCGAGCGCGATTTGCCCGTGGTGTTGGACGATGAAGTGTTCGCCGTGGGCAGAGGCGCACTGAGCCGCAGCTACGCCTTCGCAACTCGCCTCGATGAAACACACCAGCGCCGCATCACCGGCCTTCCCGATGCGGCCCATATCCCTTGGGCCGATCTCAGTCGCATCCCCACAGCCGCCGTCACCGGCACCAACGGCAAAACCACCACGGTGCGGCTGCTCGCGGCGATGGCCCGCGCACACGGCTGGCGCACAGGCCTGTGCAGCACAGGCGGCGTGGAGATTGACGGCGCTGAGGCATTACAAGGCGACTACGCAGGCCCGGCAGGCGCACGCACCGTGCTGCGCGATGCGCGGGTGCAGTGCGCTGTGCTGGAGGCGGCGCGTGGCGGCATGCTCAGGCGCGGCATGGCCTGCGCTGAGGCCGATGTGGCTGTGGTCACCAACATCAGCCCCGATCACTTTGGCGAGTGGGGCATTGACGATCTGGCGGGCCTGGGTGCTGCCAAACTGATCGTGGCACATGCTGTGCGCAAACGCGGCACGCTGGTGCTGAATGCAGACTGCGGGCCTTTGATCGAAGCCGCTCAAGGGCTGAACCCACCGCCAGGTCACCAAGCACTCTTCTCGCTTGAAAACGATCATCCCTTACTCCTGACCCTCCGCGCAGCGGGCGGCAGCACCTGTGGCGTAGCTGACGGGCGCCTCATGCTGAGCCTTCACGAGATTCGCTCAGACCTCGGTGCGGTAGATACCATGCCCCTCGCCGTGGGCGGTGCGGCGCCGTACAACATCGCCAACCTCGCAGCAGCAGCGCTTGCGGCAGCGCATCTGGGCATCGAGGCCGAAACCATCGCTCAGGTGCTGACCCGGTTTGGTGAATCACCCAGCGACAACCCAGGCCGCTTAAATCACTTGCGATTCGGTGGCCGCGATGGCGGCGCGCACATTGATCTGCTGCTGGACTACGCCCACAACCCTGAAGGCCTGGCTGCATTGCTGGAAGTCGCCCAACGCCTGCGCTCCCCCGCCAGCCGCCTGGGCCTCTTGCTCGGCCAGGCCGGCAATCGAAGCGATGCAGACATCGCAGCGCTCGCAGCTGTTGCCGCATCCGCAAAGCCTGACCACATCGCCCTCAAAGAGCTGCCCAGCATGTTGCGCGGCCGCCAGCTCGGCCAAGTACCCGCCCTTTTGCGCGCCACGCTCCAGCAAAACGGCATCCCCGCTCAGGCCATCTCCGGCCCCGCCAGCGAGCCCGAGCAAGCACGGCATCTGCTGCAATGGGCTGAGCCAGGCGACGGGCTCGTGCTGCCGCTGCACGAAAGCAGCAGCGCAGCGCAGACTTTGGCTTGGTTGACTGAATTGCAGCAGTCGTACTGGCAAGCAGGCATGCCTTTGTAGAAAAGCTCTGCGGGTTTGCGCAGAAGAAGCGCCTTACAAGTTCGAAGCCGAATTCCGAGTTTGTCAATTCACCTGCTGGCTCAGAATCAGCCGCCATTCGCTGCAAACTGCGAAGCCTGGCTGAGCGGCGCTTGCAGCACATCCAAGCTGGCAAAGTGCGCCATCAACGCATCGATCACCACGCGCACTCTTGGGGCTAGGAATTGGCGATGGGGGTATTGCAAAACGACTTGGCGCTCACCTGGATCGCTTTGGCCATGCAAGATGACCTTCAGCTTCCCGGCTCGCAGATAGGGAAGTGCATGGTGAAAGCCCATTTGCGCAATGCCGTGGCCAGCCAGCACCAAGTCCATCAGGCTTTCAGGATCGCTCACCCACAGGCGCGCGGGCGGGGTGAAGGCTGTGGCGCGCTTGCCTTTGCCGAATCGCCATTCACCCACTGCGCCGCTGGCAAATCGCACGCCAAGCGCTTGGTGGCCGCCCAAGTCTGCAGGCTTCGTCGGCACGCCACAGCGCTGCAAATAGGCGGGGCTTGCCAAGAGCACGGTTGGTAGCGCACAGACCTTGCGCGCAACCAGGGATGAATCTTTGATGATGCCGCCGCGCAAACCCAGGTCAAAGCCCTCAGCCACGAGATCCACCGTGCGGTTGTCCAGGCTCACCTCCACCTCCAACTGCGGATGCTTGGCCAGCAGCGCGGGCAAGGCGGGCAGCACGTAGTTGCGGCCAAAGGCGGCAGCGCTAGACAGGCGCACACGGCAAAAAAAA
>JAAFHN010000230.1 GCA_013298415.1 Comamonadaceae bacterium | reverse complement strand
TGTGCAAACGCATCGATTGACAGGGCAGCAAACGAACCCGTGGTGGCAATTCCGAAGTGGCGACGAGAGAGCATGAAGGGCTCCAAAGTTGAAACTGGGCGCATGGTAGCGCTTCAGAGCATCCCGCGCGGTCTGGGGAAAACAGCCGTTCGGGCCTTAGATCAGGTCGTTGGTCGCAAACGGCTTGGCTTTTCCGTGGCAATGGGTTACATTAATAACCCGTTAGTCATTAACTAATTCATTCGCCAAGTGCTGCCCGTCGTCTCCACTGCTGAACCCGCCAGCTCGACCCGGCGCGAGCGCAGGAAAGACGCGCGCCCAGGCGAGCTGCTCGCTGCCGCGCTCGATTTGTTTGTGGAGCGAGGGTTTTCTGCCACGCGAGTAGAAGACGTGGCCGCGCGGGCTGGGGTGTCCAAAGGCACGCTGTTTTTGTATTTTCCAAGCAAAACCGAGCTGTTTAAAGCGGTGGTGCGCGAGAGCATCGTGGGTCGCCTGCGCGAATTCGCTCAGGAAATTGCGGCATTTCAGGGGCCGACAGCGGAACTGCTCGGCATGGCGATGCGGCAATGGTGGGAGCGGGTAGGCAACACCAAGGCCGGCGGCATCAGCAAACTGATGATGGCAGAAGCTGGCAACTTCCCTGAGCTGGCGCAGTTTTACTTGGAAGAAGTGATCGATCCCGGCACAGGGCTCATTTGCCGCATCGTGCAGCGCGGCATTGATCGCGGTGAGTTTCGCCAGGTGGACGTGCCAACGATGGCGCACGCCTTGGTCGCGCCCATGATGCATCTGATCTGTTGGAAACACTCCTTCGGCATGATGCCCTGCAACACCCAGAACACCGATCCCGATGCCTACATCACCCAGTGCGTGCAGCTTTTTCTGAACGGCCTGGAAGCGAAACCGACAGCGACATGAAACTCAAAACCATTCTGATCACACTCGGTGTGCTCGCCGCGCTCGGCTTGGGCGCTATTGCCTTGTCGAAACGCGCCAAATCCAGCGCGGTGGTGCTGCCCGCCGCAACTGCGGCCCAGCAAAACAGCGTGGAGCTGGCCAAAACGGATGTGTTCACGGCGCAGACCCTGGAGCTGCTGCAAGGGCTGCCAATTTCTGGCTCGCTCAAAGCTGCCAACACCGCGCTCGTGAAGGCCCGGGTTGCCGGCGAGCTTCAGGGGCTTGCCCTGCGCGAAGGCGATGCAGTGAAGGCGGGCCAAGTGGTGGCGCGCGTGGAGAGCAGTGAATACGCAAGCCGCGTGAAGCAGGCCGAAGACCAAGCCGCTGCCGCCAAAGCGCAAATCGACATCGCCCAGCGCAGTGTGGACAACAACAAAGCGCTGGTGAACCAAGGCTTCATCAGCAAAACTGCGCTCGACACATCGGAGGCCAGCCTGGCAGGCGCGAAAGCAAGCCACCAGGCGGCGCTCGCTGCTGTAGATCTGGCGAAAAAATCAATCGAAGACACGGTGCTGCGTGCGCCGATCTCGGGCGTGGTGGCCAGCCGCAGCGCGCAAAACGGCGAGCGCGTGGGCATCGATGCACGCGTGATCGAAATCGTGAGCTTGGGCCAACTGGAGCTGGAAGCCGCAATTGCCACGGCCGACTCCGTGGCGGTGCGCGTGGGCCAGGTCGCCATGCTGCAAATCGAAGGCATCGCGCAGCCGCTGGCGGCGAAAGTGGCCCGCATCAGCCCGAGCGCGCAAGCGGGCAGCCGCAGCGTGCTCACGTACTTGTCTTTGCCCGCCACCGATGGTTTACGCCAGGGCTTGTTTGCGCAGGGCACGCTTGGCACGCAGAGCCTGCGGGCCGTGGCTGTGCCAGTGGGCGCCGTGCGCACCGACAAGCCTGAGCCCTATGTGCAAGTGGTGCAGGCGGCCAAGCTCGTGCACCAAAAGGTGCAAGTGCTCGGTAAAGGCGAAGCGAACGGCGTGGCCATGCTCGCGGTCAGCGGTCTGGCTGAAGGCACCCAGGTGCTCGGTGCGCACGTGGGCGTGGTGCGAGAAGGTGTGACGGTTGGGTTCACGCAAGCGCCAGCGGCTGCCCCTGCTGCGTCAGCGGTATCCGCAGCTTCCCCCGCTTCAGCCAGCGCCGCTTCGGCTGCAACGAAGTAAGGCGGGCGCTTCAGCATGTGGTTCACTCGCGTCAGTTTGCAAAACCCCGTGTTCGCCACGATGCTCATGCTCGGCATCATGGTGCTGGGCTTCATGGGCTACCAGCGGCTCAAAGTTGATCAGTTTCCGAACATCGACTTCCCCGTGGTGGTGGTGGTTACCGACTACCCCGGCGCAGCACCAGAGATCGTGGAAAGCGAAGTCACCAAGCGGGTGGAAGAGGTCGTCAATTCCATTGCTGGCCTGAGCTCGGTGAGTTCGCGCAGCTATGAAGGCGCTTCGGTGGTCATCATCGAATTCAACCTCAATGTGGAAGGCCGAAAAGCAGCCGATGACGTGCGCGAAAAAGTCGCACAGGTGCGGCCCCTGCTGCGCGCTGAAGTCAAAGAATCCCGCGTGCTGCGTTTTGATCCCGCTGCCCGCTCGATTTTCAGTTTGGCCGTGGTGCCGGATGCGAGCAAAGGCAAAGTGCCCAACCAGGTGGAGCTCACGAACTGGGCTGACCAGGTTCTGAGAAAGCGCCTGGAAAACGTGCGCGGCGTGGGCTCGGTGAGCCTCGTGGGTGGCACCAAACGCGAGATCAACATTTACCTTTTGCCGCAGGCCATGGAAGCGCTCGGTGTCAGCGTGGATCAAATCACGAGTGCCATTCGCAACGAAAACCAAGACATACCGATTGGCAGCGTGCGCAGCACCGAGCGCGATGTGGTGGTGCAGCTCGGCGCGCGGGTGCAGCGGCCCGAAGACTTCGGCAACATCATCGTCACGCGGCGCGGCGGCATGCCGATCCGCGTGAACCAAGTGGCCCGGGTGGTGGATGGCGCGCAAGAGCTGGAAAACGCAGCGCTTTACAACGGCCAGCGCACCTTGCTCTTGCAGGTGCAAAAAAACCAGGGCGACAACACCATCGAGGTGGTAGACGGCCTGCGTGCTGCCATCAAAGAGGCGGAAGCCTTGGTGCCGCCAGGCGTGCGGCTTGAGCCGATTGTGGATGGCTCGCGCGGCATCCGTGTGAGTGTGGACAACGTGCGGCGCACGCTGATCGAAGGCGCCGCGCTCACCGTGTTGATCGTGTTCCTCTTTTTGAATTCTTGGCGTTCCACTGTGATCACCGGCCTCACGTTGCCGATTGCGCTGGTGGGCACTTTCCTTTTCATGTGGGCCTTTGGCTTCACCATCAACAACATCACGCTGATGGCGCTGAGCCTGTGCGTGGGCCTTTTGATCGATGACGCCATCGTGGTGCGAGAAAACATCGTGCGCCACTTGAACATGGGCAAGAGCAGCTACCAGGCGGCGCTGGATGGCACGCAGGAAATTGGCCTCGCGGTACTTGCCACCACCTTTTCCATCGTGGCCGTGTTTTTGCCGATTGGCTTCATGCAAGGCATCATTGGCAAGTTCTTCCACGAATTTGGCATCACCATCGTGGCGGCGGTGCTCATCAGCATGTTTGTGAGCTTCACGCTTGACCCCATGCTCAGCTCGGTGTGGCACGACCCGGCCGCTCACGTTGGCGAAAAGACCGGCAAAAAAACGCTTTACGACCGCACGCTCGGCCGCGTCACAGGCTGGTTTGACCGCACCACGGATCGTTTGGGCGACGCTTATCAAGCTGTGCTTCGCTGGGCGCTCGTGCACAAAATCAAAACCACGCTGATCTCGATTGCGATCTTTGCGGGCAGCGTGGCAGCAGTGCCTTTGCTCGGCACCGAATTCGTGCCCAAAGCCGATCTGTCAGAAACGAGCGTGGACTTCTATGTGCCCGTGGGCTCGTCGGTGGAAATCACGCAGGCCAAAGCGCAGCAAGTCGAGCAAATTTTGCGAAGCTTCCCGGAAGTGCGCTACACGGTGGCCACGATCAACACTGGCAATGCGCAAGGCAAGATCTACGCGAGCATTTATGTGCGCCTGCTCGATCGCAAAGACCGCAGCCGAAGCGTGGAGCAGCTTTCTCAGGCCTGGCGTGCCCGCTTAGGCCAAGTGCCGGGCATCACGGTCACCTCTGTAGGCCCGAGGGAGAGCGTGGGCGGCGGCAAGCAAATGGAGTTTTCGCTGCAAGGGCAAGATCTGCGCGAGCTGGAAGTGCAGGCGCGGCGCATCTTGGATGCGATTCGCACTGTGCCGGGGCTTGTGGATTTGGATTCGAGCGTGAAGCCCAACAAGCCCACGATTGAAGTGGATGTGAAGCGCGACGCGGCCAATGATTTGGGCTTGAGTGTTTCGCAGATCGGCAACACCTTGCGCACCTTGGTAGCAGGCAGCACCGTGGGCCTGTGGCGTTCGCCCAGCGACCAAACCTACGACGTGAATGTGCGGCTCAACCCTGAATCGCGCAATAATTTTTCGGATTTGGAGCGCTTGCCCCTGGTGGTGCAAAACCCGGATGGCAGCATGCGCACGCTGCGCCTGAACCAAGTGGCCAGCATACGAGAGAGCACGGGCTCCAATCAGGTGAACCGCAAAGATTTGCAGCGCGAAGTAGCAGTGAATGCCAACGTGTCTGGCCGCTCGGCGGGCGAGGTGAATGCTGATGTGAAAAAGATCGTGCAGGGCATCAAACTTCCACCAGGCTACGAGGTGAAATTCGGCGGATCGGCCAAGAACATGCAAGAGAGCTTTGGCTACGCCGTGTCTGCGTTGGCGCTCGCCATCGTGTTCATCTACATGATCTTGGCAAGCCAGTTCAAGAGCTTTTTGCAGCCCATCGCGCTGATGATGGCGCTGCCGATGACGCTGATTGGCGTGGTGGGGGCGCTGGCGCTCTTTGGCTCCAGCTTGTCGATGTTTTCTGTGATCGGCGTGATCATGCTGATGGGCTTGGTGACCAAGAACGCGATTTTGCTGGTGGACTTTGCCAACCGCGCACGCGAAGATGGCATGGAGCGCGCAGAGGCGCTGATCTTGGCCGCCAAGGTGCGCCTTCGCCCCATTTTGATGACCACGCTTGCCATGGTGTTTGGCATGGTGCCCTTGGCCTTCGCGCTGACTGAAGGCAGCGAGCAGCGTGCGCCGATGGGCCAGGCCGTGATTGGCGGCGTGATCACATCGAGTGTGCTCACACTCGTGATCGTGCCGGTGGTGTACTGCTACATGGATGATTTGGCCAACTGGGCCAAGC